>NZ_JBFAKH010000018.1:0-120254 GCF_040655635.1 Streptomyces sp. NPDC050388 | reverse complement strand
GCAGCGTCGCGCCGATGTCGGAGGTGCGCGTGGTGGTCATCGACTGCACCGACACCGGCGCGTCCCCGCCCACCGCCACCGACCCCACCTGGATCTTCCGGCTCTTGCGGCGCGGGGCCAGGGTGATCGGAACGGACGGCATGCCGAGAGAAATCGCAGTCATCTGCTGTGCAACCCCAAGTCGTGGATCAAGGTCCGGCTCCCGGTGAGCAGCGGGCTCCGCGGTCCGAGATTACGGCACGGGCATCGGCCCGAGCACATCCCGTCCGTAAACCCACTCAAAGGGCGATGGCCCGGAACGAAAGGGTTCCAGGCCATCGTGAACGGCGGATGTCCGGCGGATTCGCACCCGGTGGTGAGGCGGGGCACGTACCGGTCCGTCCGGTCCGCCTAGGAGATCCGTATCGGGTTCACCACGTCCGCGACGAGGACGAGGAGCGTGAAGCAGACGAAGATCCCGGCCACCACGTAGGCCACCGGCATCAGTTTCGCCACGTCGAACGGGCCCGGGTCGGGGCGGCGCAGCACCCTGGCGAGGTTGCGGCGCAGCGACTCCCACAGGGCGCCCGCGATGTGCCCGCCGTCGAGCGGGAGCAGCGGGAGCATGTTGAACAGGAACAGGGAGAGGTTGAAGCCCCCGAGCAGCATCACGAACATGGCCATCTGCTGTGAGGCGGGGATCTCGAGGGTGGCGATCTCCCCGCCGACCCGGGCCGCTCCGACGACGCCCATCGGGGAGTCCGGCTCGCGCGGACCGTCACCGAAGGCCGCGTCCCACAGGGCGGGGACCTTGGACGGCAGGGCGGCGAGGGAGTCGACGGCGTCGCCGACCCGGTCGGTCATCCAGACCACGGAGTCCCCGAAGTCCTGTTTGACGACGCCGGTGGCCGCGCTGAAGCCGAGGAAGCCGGCCTTGACGTACTCACCCTCGACGTAGGCCCCGTCGGAGTCCTTCTTCGCGACCTGGTTGGTGGCGATCTTCGCCTGGAGGGTGACCTCCTGTCCGTCGCGGTCGACGACGATCGGCACGGCCTTGCCGGCGCTGTCGCGGATGAGGTCGGAGAGCGTGCCCCAGTCGTCGGTCCTGACGCCGCCGAACGCGACGATCTTGTCGCCCGCCTCCATGCCGGCCGCCGCGGCCGGGGACCGGGGGTCGGACTTCACGCACTCGTCGCGGTTCTCGCTCTGCGAGATGACGCACGGGGAGACCGAGCTGACGGTGGTGGTCTGCTGCTGGATGCCGAAGCCCATCAGCACGGTGAGGAACAGCACCACCGCGAGGATCAGGTTCATGAACGGGCCCGCGAACATCACGATGACCCGTTTCCACGGTTTACGTGTGTAGAACAGGCGTTTCTCGTCGCCGGGCTGCAGTTCCTCGAAGGCGGCGGAGCGGGCGTCCTCGATCATGCCGCGCCACGGCGAGGTGGAGCGGGCCTCCAGCCGTCCGTCGGCGCCGGGCGGGAACATGCCGATCATGCGGATGTAGCCGCCGAACGGGATCGCCTTGACGCCGTACTCGGTCTCGCCCTTGTGCCGGGACCAGAGAGTCGGGCCGAAGCCGACCATGTACTGGGGGACCCGGATGCCGAAGAGCTTGGCGGTGGACAGGTGTCCCAGCTCGTGCCAGGCGATCGAGAGCAGCAGGCCGACCGCGAAGACGACTATGCCGAGGATGAACATCAAGGTCGTCATGCACGCGCCTCCGCGCTCGCCGTACGGGCAGTCAGTTCCCGGGTCCTCGCTCGCGCCCAGGTCTCCGCTTCGAGGACGTCCGGGACAGTCAAAGAGGTTCCCGTTCGCGGGGTGCCGTGCTCCTCGACCACCCGGGTGACGGTATCGATGATCCCGTTGAACGGCAGCGCGCCGGCGCGGAACGCCTCCACGCACTCCTCGTTCGCCGCATTGAACACCGCCGGGGCGGTGCCCGCGAGCCCGCCCACGTGCCGGGCCAGGTTCACCGAGGGGAACGCCTCGTTGTCGAGGGGGAAGAACTCCCAGGTGGACGCCTTGCTCCAGTCGAAGACCGGGGCGGCGTCGGGGACCCGTTCGGGCCAGCCGAGGCCGATGGCGATGGGCCCGCGCATGTCGGGGGGCGTCGCCTGGGCCAGTGTCGATCCGTCCGTGAACTCAACCATCGAGTGGACATACGACTGCGGGTGTACGACGACCTCAATGCGATCGAAGGGAATGTCGTACAGCAGGTGGGCCTCGATGACTTCGAGGCCCTTGTTGACGAGGGTGGCGGAGTTGATCGTGATCACCGGGCCCATGGCCCAGGTGGGGTGGGCGAGGGCGTCCTCGACGGTGACGTTCGCCAGTTCGTCCCTGGTGCGGCCGCGGAAGGGGCCGCCGGAGGCGGTGACGACGAGCTTGCGCACGTCCGCGCGGGTTCCGGCGGCCAGTGCCTGGAACAGCGCGGCGTGCTCGGAGTCGACCGGGATGATCTGCCCCGGCTTGGCCAGCCCCTTCACCAGCGGGCCGCCGACGATCAGCGACTCCTTGTTGGCGAGCGCGAGGGTGCGGCCGGCCTCGAGGGCGGCGAGCGTGGGGGCCAGTCCGATGGAGCCGGTGATGCCGTTGAGGACGGTGTGGCAGTCGGAGGCGGCGAGCTGCGCGGCCGCGTCCGCTCCGGCGAGGATCTCGGGCAGCGGCTCCCCCGGCCCGTACTGCGCCGACAGCGCGTCGCGCAGCGCGCCCACGACGTCCTCGCGCGCGACGGCGACCGTGCGCACCCGCAGCCGGTGGGCCTGCTCGGCGAGGAGGGAGACGCGGCCGCCGTTGGCGGACAGGCCGACGACCCGGAAGCGGTCGGGGTTGCGCAGCACGAGGTCGATGGCCTGGGTGCCGATCGACCCGGTGGAGCCGAGGATCACCACGTCCCTGGGGCCGTCCCCCGCCACGGGGTCGTACACCAGGTGCGGGTCGGCGAGCGGAGCTGGAGCGTCGGTCATGGACCCCATTGTGTCCGGTCGCGGACACCGCCGGGGCTCCGCCCCGGCAGCTCGTGGGTCATGTCCGACGCCCCCGCCCCGGCCCACCTCAGCGGATCGGCCGGTGCGCGTTGCTCCGTGCGCTGGGGCCGGGCGTGGTGTCCGCGATCCAGGGGCCGTCACCCGAAGGGTCGAGGACACCCTGCTCCAGCCACTCGTAGGTGCCGGAGAACACACCCTTGACGACCTTGCGGTCGATGTCGTCGGTGTTGGTCCACAGCCGGTCGAAGAGTTCGTCGACGCGGACACGGGACTGGCGGCAGAAGGCGTCGGCGAGCTGGTAGGCCTCACGGCCGTGGTCGTCGCGGCGGCGCAGCAGTTCGGCGCGGACGCAGGCGGCGCTCATCGCGAACAGTTCGGCGCCGATGTCGACGATCCGGCCCAGGAAGCCCTGTTTGGTCTCCATCCGGCCCTGCCAGCGGGACATGGCGTAGAAGGTGGACCGGGCGAGTCTGCGAGCCGCGCGCTCGACGTACCGCAGGTGCGGGGAGAGGTCGACCCCGTGTTTGAAGTCCCCGTAGGCTCCGGGGAGCTGTCCTGGGCCCGCGACCAGTCTGGGCAGCCACTTCGCGTAGAAGACGCCCGCGTTCGCGCCCGCCTTCGCCTTGTCGCCCAGGGATTTCTCGGGGTCGATGAGATCGCCGGCGACCGACAGATGGGCGTCGACCGCCTCCCGCGCGATCAGCAGGTGCATGATCTCGGTGGAGCCCTCGAAGATGCGGTTGATGCGCAGGTCGCGCAGCATCTGCTCGGCGGGCACCGCCCGCTCGCCGCGCGCCCGGAGGGAGTCGGCGGTCTCGTAGCCGCGTCCGCCGCGGATCTGGACCAGCTCGTCGGCCATCAGACAGGCCATCTCCGAGCCGTACAGCTTGGCGAGCGCCGCCTCGATGCGGATGTCGTTGCGGTTCTCGTCGGCCATCTGGGAGGACAGGTCGACCACGGCCTCCAGGGCGAAGGTGGTCGCCGCGATGAACGCGATCTTCGAGCCGACCGCCTCGTGCAGCGCCACCGGCTTGCCCCACTGCTCCCGGGCCGCCGACCACTCACGGGCGATCTTCAGGCACCACTTTCCGGCGCCGACACACATCGCGGGCAGGGAGAGCCGTCCGGTGTTGAGCGTGGTGAGCGCGATCTTCAGGCCCTGGCCCTCCTCACCGATGCGGTGACCGGCCGGGACGCGGACCTGGTGGAAGCGGGTGACGCCGTTCTCCAGGCCGCGCAGGCCCATGAAGGCGTTGCGGTTCTCGACCGTGATGCCCTCGGAGGCCGCCTCCACCACGAACGCGGTGATGCCGCCCCGGTGGCCCTCGCTCCTGGGCACGCGGGCCATGACGACGAGGAGGTCGGCGACCACGCCGTTGGTCGTCCACAGCTTCACGCCGTCGAGGACGTAGCCGCCCTCGCCGTCCGGGACGGCGGTGGTGGCGAGCCGTGCCGGGTCCGAGCCGACGTCGGGCTCGGTGAGCAGGAAGGCCGAGATGTCGGTACGGGCGCAGCGCGGCAGGAACGTGTCCTTCTGCTCCTGGGTACCGAAGATCTTCAGCGGTTGCGGGACGCCGATCGACTGGTGGGCGGAGAGCAGCGCGCCGATCGCGGGGTTGGCGGAGCCGACCAGGGCGAGGGCCTTGTTGTAGTAGACCTGCGTCAGGCCGAGGCCGCCGTACTTGGTGTCGATCTTCATGCCGAAGGCGCCGAGCTCCTTGAGCCCGGTGACCACCTCGTCGGGGATCCGGGCCTCGCGTTCGATCCGGGCTCCGTCGATCTTCGTCTCGCAGAAGTCGCGGAGTTTGGCGAGGAACTCCTCGCCGCGTTCGGCGTCCTCGCCGGCCGGGACAGGGTGGGGGTGGATGAGGTCGAGCCGGAAGCGGCCCAGGAACAGTTCCTTGGCGAAGCTGGGCTTGCGCCAGTCCTGTTCCCGGGCGGCCTCCGCGACCTGACGGGCCTCACGTTCGGTGACGGTGGGTCGATACCCAGATCGGGGTGTCTGGGGTGCCCTGGATGACTCGGGTGTTGCGGACATGAGGCTCACCTCGCCGCGAATCGGGATGCCTGGACGACGGCCCGGGGGACCGATGTGCATGACCTTGGGGGCCTGTGGGGTGACTTGCGTTACTGACGGGTGCTACCCATTCGTATGTACCTGATGCGCAGCCGCCCCACCACCCTTTGTGCGTCCATTCGGCTTACCCGCCGACCCCGACCCCTCGACGTCGCACCGGAGGGCTCGTGGGAACCTGGCGGGGCGGGGACGGCTCCCGCCCACCCTCCGGGCGGCGGGAGAGAAAGCCTGTCGAAGCGTTTCGACAGCATATGGACACCCATCCTTGCTGGGACTACTGTCGAACCACCCCACCTGACCCTGCACGTACGGCGCACTGTCGAAGCGCTTCACCACAACGGGAGAGCCGGATGGTCACCCTCGCCGAGGTCGCCCAGCACGCCGGAGTCTCGGCGAGCACGGTGAGCTACGTCCTCAGCGGCAAGCGGTCCATCTCCGCGAACACCCGCCGACGGGTCGAGGAGAGCATCCGCCGGCTCGGGTACCACCCGAACGCCGGGGCCCGTGCCCTGGCCAGCAGCAGGTCCAACGTCATCGCGCTGATGATCCCGCTGCGTACGGACATGTACGTGCCGGTGATGATGGAGATCGCCATCGCGGTGACCACCACGGCCCGCGCCCACGGGTACGACGTGCTGCTGCTCACCGGCGAGGAGGGCCCCGACGCGGTGCGCCGCGTCGCCGGCAGCGGACTCGCCGACGGGATGATCCTGATGGATGTCGAACTCGACGACGAGCGGCTGCCGTTGCTGCGGGGTGGGGGTGCCCCCGCTCATGGGGGTCCCCCCGCTCGAGCGGATTCGAGAGTGGGGGAGGATTCGAGAGTGGGGGAGGATTCGAGAGTGGGGGATGACCAGTCGGCGGTGCTGATCGGGCTGCCCGCCGACACCACCGGCCTGACCTGCGTGGACCTCGACTTCCGGGCCGCCGGCGCGCTCTGCGTGGAACATCTGGCGGCGCTGGGACACCGCGACATCGCCGTCGTCGGCGAGGCCCCCGCGGTCTACGAACGGCACACCGGCTTCGCCGAGCGCACCCTCGACGGGCTGCGCTCGCAGGCACGGGAGTCGGGGGTGCGGCTGCTGCACCGGCCGTGCGAGGGCGGGTACGCCGCGATGGCCGTGACCCTCGCCCGGATCCTCGACGAACGTCCGGGCACCACGGCGTTCGTCGTGCAGAACGAGTCGGCGGTCGAACCGTTGCTCGCCCTGCTGCGGCAGCAGGGGCGGGCCGTGCCGGAGGACGTCTCGGTGGTCGCGATCTGCCCCGAACAGGTCGCCGTCCAGGCCTCGGTGCGGCTGACCTCGGTCGCCATCCCCGCGCAGGAGATGGGCCGGTACGCCGTGGAACACCTGGTCGCCAAGCTCGACGGGCGGGGTGACGACGAGGTCGTCCTGCTCGCGCCCGAGCTGACGGTACGGGCGAGCTCGGGCCCCGCGCCCGCCCGCGCATAGCCCGCCCCGCCTCGTTCCCGCTCCTCCGCCCTGTGGGCAGCGGGCTGCCCACAGGGCGGAGGCGGTGGTCGACTGCTGCTGACCGTCAGGTTGTCGGTGCGGAAGTCCAGGCCGCCGGACGACGAGGTGATCTCGTAACCGAACTGCACGTCGCCGAGGGTCTCGTTGCCCATCCAGCCCTTGGTGTCCTTGATCCAGTCGAGGAGCGGCAGGATGTCGACGGTCCCGGAAGTGGAGTTGGACGTGCGCAGGAACGAAGACCTGGTTGGCGCCGTTGTCGCCCTTGTAGACGTTCCAGGTGTGGCCGCCGAGACTGACCGTGCCCTGCGGACTGCCGAGCGGGCCGACGGGACCGTACCGGTTGACCCAGAGCATGATCTCGTAGTCGTGGTCCGTGTCCCAGATGTCGTACGACGTGTTGTACGCACCCGCGGACGGGACGGCGACGTTGCATCTGGATCGTCACCGAGCACGGCGAGGAGGCCGTGGCGCGGGCCGTAGCACGGGCCGACATGGTCGTGGCGGCAACGACCCGCACATCAACGGCCGTGAGACCGAGGCCTGTACGACGCTCCGGCTGCCCGCCCAGCAAAAGGTGCTGCTGCGCGTGGCCCGCGCCGCCAACGAGAACCCGGTGCTGGCGCTGATCTCCGCCTACCGTTCCTGGAGGCCGAGCGGGAGGGAGTCCTGTTGCCAGGACTCGTGCTCAGCCGAACGCCCCGAACGGTGTTGGGCGTTCTGGTGGCCCACGTTCACCCGGCGGTCCGGTGGCACGGATCGTGTCCGTGGTCCGGCAAAGCGGGGGCGGGGTCCCTCACGCCCAGGGGCCTCCGGTCGGGCCTGGACGGTCCGATGCCCGCATCCATCGCTCTGGTGGGCGCGGGGCGGTGCCGTCCGACGCCTGATCGAATGCCCTTGGGCGCGTCGTCCGATGGCCACGGCTGCTGCGTCGTGGCGGCTGGTGTTACGCATGGTGCTGGTCAGCGGCTTCTGCCAGTGCTGGGCGCCCCACTTGGAGGTATAGGCGGGGTCGACGGCGATGACCGCGGTGCCCGTCTGGTCGGCCATCGAGACCAGACGGGTGCGGAGCCGGCCGGTGGGCAGGCCGGAGACCAGCTTTCGGAACCGCTTGTTGCGGCCGTGTTCCTCCCGGGTCTTCTCCGCGGTGAAATCGAGGTCCTCCACCGCAATGGCCTTGACACCACAGGCTTTTGCCCAGTGCAGGAGACGGGTCAGGGCGTGGCGGACCTGGGCGTCGCGGTGGCCGGCGGTGCCGGTCAGGTCGTAGAAGAAGCGACGCGGGTCGCCGATCGGGTTGCCGTGGGCATCGAGGCGCCAGGCGGCGAGGTGGTCGGCGTTGGTGTCCACCCCGATCACCCCCTCGGCCAGCGCGGCCGCCAGGGGGAGCTCCGGGGCTGCGGGGATGGTCCAGGAGGCGGTCACATACCAGCGCCCGCGCTGTACGTCGTGGTGGATGCGGTAGGCGACCGCCCGGTTCGCCGCGACACGGTCGGCCCACTCCGGCCCACGGTGCGTAAACCGCACCCGGCCGGTGAGAACGTACCGGCCGTGCGGAGCATTGGCCAGCCCGGCGAGCGGGACGGGCAGCCGAATGCTCACCTCACCATCCGGTCCTATACGAATCGTCTCGTTCCCGAACCGCTTCCCCGACTCCCCGTCCGCCTGAAGGAACCACCGCGCCGCCTCCCACCGCTGGCGCCACTCACCCTCGGTCAGTCGCGCGGCGGGCAGATGACGCCGGGCACGGGCCAGGCGCTTGCCGCCCCGCACGGCATGCACGGTCTCCGCCTCCCAGTCGGCGCGCTCCCGCGCCAGCCGGTCCTCCAGCACGTGCAGGCGGCGGGCCTTGGCATGCCACTCCCGCCTGCTGCGGTAACCACCCGGAGCCTTCCGCATCCCCCTTCGCGTTCCGGGACGTCGCGGTGGGCCGGTGGCGGGTGGAGCCGGGCCGGTACGAGCTGCTGGCCGGTGCCTCCAGCGAGGACGTCCGGCAGCGGACCGCCCTCACCCTCGACGGCGAGCCCGGCGTCCCCCGTGCGGTCCTCGAACACGGCCTGGACGCGGCGGACTTCGACGAGCAGAGCGGCACCGAGATCGTCGACCGGACCAGGGAGTCGGGCGACGCGGTGACACCGGTGGCCGGGCAGTCGGGCGAGCTGCTCTTCCGCCGCTGCGACTTCGGGAGCGGAGTGACGGAGGTGACCGTCGAGGTGGCCGGCGGGGGCACCGTCGACCTGTCCCTCGACGGCGGCCCGGTGTTCGCCACGCTGCCCCCGCGAACCCCTACGTCCGGCCCGTACGACTACGTCACGCTCGGCGCGCCCGTCGCCGTCGACGGCGTGCACGGCGTACAGGACCTGCGCCTGGGACTGCGCGGCCCGCTGCGGCTCGCGCGGGTCGGCTTCCTCTCCGGTTGAGGGTCCGGGGACGGCCGACGCGAAGAGGGGCCCGGCACCGGAGGACATCGGTGCCGGGCCCCTGCGGACGACGGGCGCGCGTCCCCGCGGAGTCAGCCGGGAACGGTGGTCGAGAACCGGGGGCCGGTCCGCCTCACAGGGCGAGGCCGGTCAGCACCAGCACCCGCTCGTAGGTGTAGTCGTCCATCGCGAACTTCACGCCCTCGCGGCCCACACCGGACTGCTTGGCACCGCCGTACGGCATCTGGTCGGCACGGTAGGAGGGCACGTCGCCAACGACCACGCCGCCGACCTCCAGGGCGCGGTGGGCCCGGAAGGCGGCCTGCAGGTCGTGGGTGAACACCCCCGCCTGGAGGCCGTACTTGGAGTCGTTGACGGCGGCGAAGGCCGCGGCCTCGCCGTCCACCTTCTGCACGGTCAGGACGGGCCCGAAGACCTCCTCGCAGGAGATCGTCACATCGGCCGGGACGTCGGTGAGCACGGTCGGCGCGTAGGAGGCGCCGTCGCGCTTGCCCCCGGTGAGCAGGGTGGCACCGGCGTCGACGGCCTCCTGCACCCACGCCTCGACGCGCTCGGCGGCGGCCTGGCTGACCAGCGGGCCGACATCGGTGGCGTCGTCGGCCGGGTCGCCGGTGACCTGGGCCTCCACGGCGGCGACGATGCGCGGCAGCAGCCGGTCGTAGACGGAGGCGTCCGCGATGACCCGCTGCACGGAGATGCAGGACTGGCCGCCCTGGTAGTTGGAGAAGGTGGCGATGCGGTTCGCCGCCCGGTCCAGGTCCTCGTCGCTCGCCCAGTCGGCGAGGACGACGGCCGCGCCGTTGCCGCCGAGCTCCAGGGTGCAGTGCTTGCGCGGCACCGAGTCCATGATCGCGTAGCCGACCTGCTCGGAACCGGTGAAGGAGATCACCGGCAGCCGCTCGTCCTGGACGAGGGCGGGCATGCGGTCGTTGGGGACCGGGAGGATGCTCCAGGAACCGGCCGGCAGCTCGGTCTCGGCGAGCAGCTCACCGATGAGCAACCCGGACAGCGGGGTCGCCGGGGCGGGCTTGAGGACGATGGGGGTACCGGCGGCGACGGCCGGGGCGATCTTGTGGGCACACAGGTTCAGCGGGAAGTTGAACGGTGCGATGCCCAGCACGACGCCCTTGGGGAACCGCCGGGTGAGGGCGAGCCGCCCCTGGCCACCGGCGTCGGTGTCGAGCCGCTGGGCTTCGCCGCCGTTGAACCGGCGGGCCTCCTCGGCGGCGAACCGGAACACGGACACGGCCCGGCCGACCTCGCCGCGCGCCCACTTGATCGGCTTGCCGTTCTCGGCGGAGATCAGCCGGGCGATCTCCTCGGTGCGCTCCACGAGCCGCCGACCGACGTGGTCGAGGGCGGCGGCGCGGACGTGGGCGGGGGTGGCGGCGAACTCGTCCCGCACGGCGTACGCGGCGGCCACGGCCTCCTCGACCTGGGCGTCGGACGGCACGCTCACGGTGCCGACGACCCGGCCGTCCCACGGAGAGGTGACGTCGAAGGCAGCCTCGCCGGTGGCCTGACGGCCGGCGAGCCAGAAGGCGTGGGTGGCTGCCGATTCTTCCTTTGGCATGGCGAGTCCCGGCCCTTCCGCGTTGGGGGTGGTTGCTTGGCTTGCTGGATCCACGGTAGGGCCGGGGTGACAGCGGGTCGTTTGTCCGAGTCGTAGCAGTCGGCCGCCGACGCGCGCCGCTTTGGCAGATCGGTCCTCGCCATGCCCGCCGCACCCGGCACCGGCCCTGCCTCCCGGCCCCTCGTCGGTCGTCGCTCGTCGGTCCTCAGCTGTCAGCCGTCAGTCGGGCGAGGTCGCCTTCAGGGCCAGCCACAGTTCCATGCGTACGTCCGGGTCGTCCAGGGAGCGGCCGAGGATCTCCTCTACGCGGCGCATGCGGTAACGCAGGGTGTGGCGGTGCACGCCGAGATCGGCCGCCGCGGCGTCCCACTGCCCGTGCCGGGAGAGCCAGGCACGCACCGAGGCGACGAGGTCGCCGCGTCCGGTCGCGTCGTGTTCGTGGAGGGGCCGCAGCAGCCCGTCGGCGAACGCCCGGACCGCGTCGTCGGCGAGCAGCGGCACCACGGACCCGGCGGCCATCTGCTCGTGCTCCACCAGCACCCGCCCCCGCCGCCGCGCCACCGACAGTGCCTGCCCGGCCTGCTTGTAGGCGGCGGACGCGGCGATGGGGCCGGCCGGTGCGGACAGGCCCACGACCAGTTCGTCCTCGTCGGCGCCGACCAGGGGCTCGTGGGCTCCCCCACCGCTCCGTACCGTTTCCAGGCCGGCCGCGTGATCGCAGCACGCGGCCACCGCCGCGCCGCCGTCGGCGGCCAGCACCACCAGCCGCTCCCGCTCCGGCACCACCAGGACCGCCTCGCCGAAGCGGGCGGCGGCCGATTCCACGGCCTCCGCCAGGGCGCCGAGGGCGTCGCCGTTCGGGTCGCCCTGGGCACGGGCGGCGGGTGCCGCTCCCGTCTCGGCCACGATGATCCGGAAAGGCGCGTCCAGGAGGCCCCCGTACAGGTCTCCGGCCACCGCGCGGGCGTGGTCGGGCTCCCCGGCGAGCAGCATGCGCAGTACGGCGGCGCCGATCCGCTGTTCGGCCGCGCGCAGGGAGCCGGAGCGTTCCGTGGTCAGGGTGAGCAGCGCGACGGCGGAGTGGACGGCGTACCGCTGGGCGGTGCCGAGCGCGGCGGCCGTGCCCACGGCGAGCGCGGCCCGGGGGCGCCGGCCGGTGCCGAGGGAGTGCAGTTCGACCCGGTCGTCGATCTCCGGGTTCTCCGGCCCGGCCACCACCGACGAGGCGGGCGCGGGCCGCTCCCGCAGCCGCCGCACGTCTTCCGTGAGCCGTGCCGCGCGCCTGCCCGCCCACTCCGGTGCCGCGGCGACCACGGCGCCCGAGGCGTCGTACAGCGCGGTCCATCCCTCGACCTGGGAGGCGAGCGCGGTCAGCAGCCCCTCGGGGCCGCCGGCCAGCCCCTGCTTGGTCAGCTCCCGTTGGGCCGCGAACCCCGCGGTCACCGCGCGGTACTGGTCGGCGGCGATGGCGGCGGAGACGGCCTTGCTGATCGCCAGGAAGGGGGTGCGGCGCGGCACCTCCAGCAGCGGCAGCCCCTCCTTCCTCGCCGCGTCCACGAGCGCCTCGGGGATGTCCTCGTAGTGGACGCCGACGGCGAAGCCGAGCCCGACGACACCCGCCCCCACCAGGCGTTTCACATAACGGCGCATCGCCGCCGGATCCTCCGCGTCCAGCTTCAGGGCGGTGATCAGCAGCAGTTCCCCGCCCTCCATGTAGGGCACGGGGTCGGCCAACTCACTGGCATGCGCCCACCGGACCGGCACATCGAGGCCGTCCTCGCCCGCACGCACGGTCAGCTTGAGCGTGGAGTGGTGGACGAGCGAAGCGAGCGTCGGGGGCATGGGGCCTTCAGGTCGGCGGAGATCGGCGGATCCGGCGATCGGAGGAGCCGATATTCGGTGATCAGGCATGCGCGTGGTCGGGGCCGGGAGGGCTGACGAGACGGTTGACGCGGAGGAAGCAGATAACACGGGCATCAGGGCATCAGGTGAGCGTTGTGGATTTTTGGCCGCCGCGTATGAACGACCTATGTCGATTCTGCCCCACCGTACGGTCACGGCGTCACCGCATGCCGGAACGGTTCTCTCGCCGGTCTCTCACCGACTCGTTCACTCCTGGCCCGCGGGGCCGGGCTGCCGGGCAGCCTCGGCTCAGCCCCGCAGGTTCACCAGCAGCGGTGGCGCGTGCTCGCCCTTGACGTCGGTCAGGGAGAGCACCGCGTGCCCCGCCGGCACCGCGTGCGCCAGTTCGGACGCGGACCACCGCTCCCGCTCGACCTGCCGCACGGTGACGGCCCGCGCGGTCGGCGCCTTGCCGGTGATGGCCCGCCGCACCGCGTGCCAGGCCTTGCCCGCGGGGCTGTCCGCGATGATCTGCCGGTCGGTGACGTCCCGGGCCTCGGTCCACTCCTTGCCCCACACCTCGGCGAAGTCCTGTCCGTCCCACGGGGTGAGCCCGGCCAGCGCCATCCGGCACCCGACGGTCCCGAGCAGCGGTCCGCGCAGCGGCCTCGCCACGTCGTCCAGGGTGCGCAGGGTGAGCACCGCTCCGGCGTTGGCCGACCGCAGCCGCTGGATGCCGCGCACGGCCTCGGGGGTGACCACGCCGGTCGCGTCGTCCAGCACCAGGCAGGCGAACAGGGACCTGTCCTCCCGTACCGTCACGCTCGCCGTGAACTGCGCCAGCACCAGCCGCGCCAGCACCCGCGAGGCGTCGGCGTGGCCCCGCTCGGGCAGGTCGACCCGGACCCGCACCGGGTGGTCCAGCGCCTTGAGGCTGAACGGCCGGGACTGTCCGGCGGTGGCTGTGCTCTTGGCGGCCGTGCCTCCGGAGGCTGCGCTTGTGAAGGCCGCGCTTTTGAAAAACGTGGCGAAGGCCGGCCGGTCCAGCAGTGCCACCCGGTCGGCGAGGACCCCGCCCACATCGCCCGGGTGTGCCATCTGCCGTTCCCGGGCGTCGAGTTCGCGCAGCAGCGACTCCTGCCCCGTCTCCGTCAGGCCCTGGCGCAGCGCGGCCAGCGGGCCGGGCGAGCCGTCGAGCAGCCCGCGCAGTTCCGGAACGGAGGGGAAGCGGCCGTGCACCGCGTGGAAGGGGCCGAGGAGCTGGGCGAGGACGGTGGTGGCGCGCCGGCTGTCGCTGCCGGGGTGCGGGTCGGTCAGGTCACCGGCCAGCGCCTCGGCGAGCACCGCGGCGGCCTCGTCGGGGTCGGTGGTCCCGCCGTACAGGTCGAGGTCGTACGCGGAGTCGGGGTGGCCGATCCGTACCACGACGTCGTACGCGTCGGCCGGGCCGATCCCCGCTCCCGCGGCGCCGACGACGACCACGGCGGCCCGTCCGGCGAGTGCGTGCAGGCACAGCGATTCGGCGAGCGGCCGGACGACACCGCCGGTCTTGCCGGAGCCGGCCGGTCCGACCGCGAGCAGGGAGGTGCCGAGCAGTTCGGGGCCGAGCGCGAGGCCGGCGCCCCGGTAGGCGTACGGGTTGCGGACGTCGTCGGCGGCGGTGCCGATCCGCACCTGCCCGGTGACCAGGTCGTGCCGGGCCTGCCGGGCGGGCAGGTCGCGCGCGCCGGACGGGTGCGGGCAGGCGGCGGCGCCGTGGCTGAGCACCGTGCTCGTGAAGGTGGCGAGGGGGTGCCGGCCGGTGCGTACGCCCTGCCAGGCGCGGGCGATGCGGGCGTGGTCGACGTCCCGCATCAGCCCCGCGCGCGCGTCGGCGGCGAGCCGCTCCGCGGCGTCCGCCGCGCCCGCGGCGCGCAGGGCGGGCCAGGTGGCGGGGTCGGCCTCGGGAGCGGGTGGGCGCCCGCTCTCCGGGGGCGTGCGGCGCCATGCGGGCGGTCCGTAGCGGCGCCAGACCTCGCCCCAGCGGCCGAGCCGCCCCACGCCGATCATGAGGGCGCCCGCGATCAGCAGGTAGTAGGCGTAGACGACCACGACGGCGCCGAAGCTGTGGGGTTCGGCCCAGGAGTCGGGGATCATCGCGTAGAGCGGCAGCAGCCACCAGCCGCCGAGGTACCCGTTCCACAGCAGCGACCAGATCAGCCAGCCCACGAGGAACGCGATCAGGGCCCCGCTCAGCAGCTGCCGTCCCGGGATCCGCTCCGGTTCCTCCTCCGGGCGCGGCCGGTGTCCGAACCGCCACACCCCGGGCAGTGCCTCCGGGCGGGGCGTGCGCAGCCAGGTCAGGAACGCCGACCCGTCCGGCGGTGGCGGCATGCCCGGCGCCCTGGTCGGCCTCGGGGGCACCGAGGGCGCCTCCGGCGGCCCCGCAGGGCGCGGCACGGGGTTCGCGTGCGTGCTCCGAGCGTCCTGCGTCCCGTCGCTGTCCATCGCCCTTGCCCCCTGACCAGCCGCGCCGTTCACCGTCAGCGAGTCAATCTAACGCGCCCGCAGGGCGAGTTCACCGTTTCACCGGCCGGGTCACGCCACGGTGGAAGGCCCGATCGCGCCGAGCCCCCGCCGTGTCCCGCACCGGCGCTATGTCCACCACGGACAACCCGCCCCCCGGAACAACGCCCACATGGAGCATGCCCAGCTCCCGCTCCCCGTCCTAGCCTGCGAGAAAAGAACCACATGTCCGTCGCACCCCCCAGGAGCCCCGCATGACCGCACTTCCGCAGGAGCGCCGCGTCGTCACCGCCATCCCCGGCCCGAAGTCGCAGGAGCTGCAGGCCCGTCGTACCGCCGCGGTCGCGCAGGGCGTGGGCTCGGTGCTGCCCGTGTTCGCCGCGCGGGCGGACGGCGGGATCATCGAGGACGTCGACGGCAACCGGCTGATCGACTTCGGCTCGGGCATCGCGGTGACCTCCGTCGGCGCCTCCGCCGAGGCCGTCGTCCGCCGTGCCTCCGCCCAGCTCGCCGACTTCACGCACACCTGTTTCATGGTCACGCCGTACGAGGGGTACGTGGCCGTGGCCGAGGCGCTCGCCGAGCTGACGCCCGGCGACCATGCCAAGAAGTCGGCGCTGTTCAACAGCGGTGCCGAGGCCGTCGAGAACGCCGTCAAGATCGCGCGCGCCTACACCAAGCGGCAGGCGGTCGTCGTGTTCGACCACGGCTACCACGGCCGCACCAACCTCACCATGGCGCTGACCTCGAAGAACATGCCGTACAAGCACGGCTTCGGCCCGTTCGCCCCCGAGGTGTACCGCGTCCCGGTGGCCTACGGCTACCGCTGGCCGACGGGCGCCGAGAACGCGGGTCCGGAGGCCGCCGCGCAGGCGATCGACCAGATCTCCAAGCAGGTCGGCGCGGAGAACGTGGCCGCGATCATCATCGAGCCGGTGCTCGGCGAGGGCGGCTTCATCGAGCCGGCCAAGGGCTTCCTGCCCGCGATCAGCAAGTTCGCCGCCGACAACGGCATCGTCTTCGTCGCCGACGAGATCCAGTCCGGCTTCTGCCGCACCGGCCAGTGGTTCGCCTGCGAGGACGAGGGCATCGTCCCGGACCTGATCACCACGGCGAAGGGCATCGCCGGCGGCCTCCCGCTGGCCGCCGTCACCGGCCGCGCCGAGATCATGGACGCCGCGCACGCGGGCGGCCTCGGCGGCACCTACGGCGGCAACCCGGTGGCCTGCGCGGGCGCGCTCGGCTCCATCGAGACGATGAAGGAGCTGGACCTCAACGCCAAGGCGAAGAACATCGAGGCGGTCATGAAGGCCCGCCTCAACGCCATGGCCGAGAAGTTCGACATCATCGGCGACGTCCGCGGCCGCGGCGCGATGATCGCCATCGAGTTGGTCAAGGACCGTACGACCAAGGAGCCGAACCCGGAGGCGACCGCCGCGCTCGCCAAGGCCTGCCACGCCGAGGGCCTGCTGGTCCTGACCTGTGGCACCTACGGCAACGTGCTGCGCTTCCTGCCGCCGCTGGTCATCGGCGAGGACCTGCTGAACGAGGGCCTGGACATCATCGAGCAGGCGTTCGCACGCGTCTGATCAGGCGTTCGCGCACATCCGGTCCGTCGCGGGAGCGGGTGGGCCGCCCCGGATTCCCCCCACCGGGGCGGTCGGCGGCAGAGCGTGTGAAGAACGTGTGCGGGGTGGATGACAGGTGCCCGTTGGCCCTGTCGCGGGCCCACCCCCTGCCGTAGGTTCTACCGAGATGAGAGACACACCCGCTCACAGGGGACTGTGAACGGTTCGGGCCGAGGCCTCCCCAGCTTCGACCTGGTCGTGCCCTCGCGCACACCACCGGATCCTCCGGGTTCCGGGTCTCCTCACCGATCGGACGGTCGCCCGCCCCACACCCCCCGGGGCGTGCGACGTTCCGGTCCGGACGGCCGCCCGCGCATCACGGACGGCAGGCCGTTCCCGAAGGGCCAGTGCTCACCCCCCCTGCACTGGCCCTTCGGCCTGTCACGACACACCGTCCTTCGGCCCGCACCGGCCCCGCCTGCAAAGCTGTGCACCATGCTGCTGCTCGGACCGCCCGTTCTCCTCTTCGCGCTGTTCACCTGGCAGGTCGTCGTCGACGGTCCCCTGGTGGGCCTGGACGAGCGGCTGAGCGGGGCCCTCGTCCATCCGGACCGGGCCTCCGAGGTGCTCGCCGACCTCGGCAACGTCGGGGTGGCCGGGCCCGCCCTGGTGATCGCCCTGGGGTACGCCGCGTGGCACGGGCGTGCCGCGGGTACGGACCGCTGGTGGCTGGCACCCTCCGCCGGAGGCGTGGCGATGGTCCTGGTGCCGGTGCTCGTCGTGCCCCTGAAGGCGTGGACCGACCGCCCCGGCACCCCGGCCGTGCCCCCGGCGGTCGGCTACTACCCCTCCGGACACACCGTCACCGCGGTCGTGGCGTACGGCGCGGCGACCCTGCTCCTCCTTCCGCTGCTGCGCTCGGCGGCGGTCCGTCGCGCGCTCGTGCTGCTCTGTGCCGCCCTCGTCGCCGCCGTCTCCTTCGGTCTGGTGCGCCGGGGCTACCACTGGCCGCTGGACGTGGCGGCCGGCTGGTGCCTGGGCGCGGTCCTGTTGATCTGCCTGTCACTGCTGGTCGGCCGTCCGGTCGGCGGGGACAGCCGGCCGCGGTCCGCCGGAGTTCCCGACGCCGGACCCGGCCCCCGCTGACGGGCCTCAGCTGTCGAAGCCCAGCCCCAGCTGGTCCAGTGTGCGCAGCCACAGGTTGCGGTGGCCGCCGTGCGTGTCGGCACGCGCCAGGGACCACTGGGTGAGGGCGATGCCTGTCCAGGCGAACGGCTCGGGCGGGAAGGGCAGGGGCTTCTTGCGGACCATCTCCAGTTCGGTCCGTTCCGTGCGCTCCCCCGCCAGCAGGTCCAGCATCACCTCGGCGCCGAAGCGGGTGGCACCGACGCCCAGGCCCGTGTAGCCGGCCGTGTAGGCGACCTTGCCCCGGTGGGCGGTGCCGAAGAAGGCCGAGAAGCGGGTGCAGGTGTCGATGGCGCCGCCCCAGGCGTGGGTGAAGCGGACGCCCTCCAGTTGCGGAAAGCAGGTGAAGAAGTGGTCCGCGAGCTTCGCATGGGTCCGAGGTCGGTCGTCGTACTCGGCGCGCACCCGGCCGCCGTACGGGTAGACCGCGTCGTAGCCGCCCCACAGGATGCGGTTGTCGGCGGTCAGCCGGAAGTAGTGGAACCGGTTGGCGGTGTCCGCGAGGCCCTGCCGGTTCCGCCAGCCGACGGACGCCAGCCGGTCGGCGGTGAGCGGCTCGGTCATCAGGGCGTAGTCGTAGACCGGGACGGTGTAGGCGCGGGCCCGTCGGACCAGGCTGGGGAAGACGTTGGTGCCGAGCGCCGCGGTCCGGGCGCGGATCTGCCCGTGGGGGGTGCGTACGGCCAGTCCGGCCCCGTCCGTGCGCAGGCCGAGGGCGGGGGTGTGCTCGTACACGCGGACGCCGAGGCCGAGGCAGGCCCGTTTCAGCCCCCAGGCGAGTTTCGCCGGGTGGAGCATGGCCACGCCCCGGCGGTCCCACAGGCCGGCCCGGAAGGTGGGCGAGTCGACCTGGGCGCGGACCGCGTCGGCGTCCAGGAAATCCACCCCCTCACAGAGCCCCCGGCGCTCCATCTCCTGGTACCAGTCCCGCAGTTCCCGTTCCTGGTGGGGCTCGGTGGCGACGTCGATCTCACCGGTGCGTTCGAAGTCGCAGTCGATGGCGTGGCGGGCGACCGTCTCCTCGATGGCGTCGAGGTTGCGGGCGCCCAGCCGCTCCAGCCGGTGGATCTCGTCGGGCCAGCGGGCCAGGCCGTTGGCCCGGCCGTGGGTGAGCGAGGCGTCGCAGAATCCGCCGTTGCGGCCCGAGGCGGCCCAGCCCACCTCCCGCCCCTCGACCAGGACGACGTCCCGGCCGGGATCCCGCTCCTTGGCGATCAGTGCCGTCCACAGTCCGCTGTAGCCGCCGCCCACGACCAGCAGGTCGCAGGTCTCTGCGCCGGTGAGGGCGGGCTCGGGCCGCGGCCTGCCGGAGTCGTCCAGCCAGTACGCGAGGGGCCGGGCCTCGGCGAGGGATGCCGTCCAACGACTCATGGTGACCTACGCCTTCTGCCGGTCGCGGCGCTTGCTGTGCTGGGTGAAGGCCATGGAGACCAGTACCAGCAGCACGGCGACGACGAACATGGCCGTACCGATGACATTGATCTGCACGGGGGTTCCGCGCTGGGCGGAGCCCCAGACGAACATCGGGAAGGTGACGGTGGAGCCCGCGTTGAAGTTGGTGATGATGAAGTCGTCGAAGGAGAGCGCGAAGGCGAGCAGCGCGCCCGCCGCGATGCCGGGTGCGGCGATCGGCAGGGTGACCCGCCAGAACGTCTGGAACGGGCCGGCGTACAGGTCCTGGGCGGCCTGCTCGAGGCGCGGGTCCATGGACATCACCCGGGCCTTGACGGCGACCACGACGAAGCTGAGGCAGAACATGACGTGGGCGATCAGGATCGTCCAGAAGCCCAGCTGAGCACCCATGTTGAGGAACAGGGTCAGCAGGGACGCCGCCATCACCACCTCGGGCATCGCCATCGGCAGGAAGATCAGCGAGTTCACGGCGCCGCGGGCACGGAACCGGTAGCGGACCAGCGCGAACGCGATCAGCGTGCCGAGCAGGGTGGCGCCGAGGGTCGCCCACAGGGCGATCTGGAGGCTGAGCGCCAGGGACCCGCACAGGCCGGCGACCCCGCACGGGTCCCTCCAGGCGTCCGTGGAGAACTCCTGCCACTGGTAGTTGAAGCGGCCCTTCGGGTTGTTGAAGGAGAACACGGTGACGACGACGTTCGGCAGCAGGAGGTACGCGAGCGTCAGCAGTCCCGCGATGACGACGAGACGGCTCTTGAGCCAGTTGACGAAGGTCATTTACACCAGATCCTCCGTGCCGGACCTACGGATGTAGAGCGTGACCATGATGAGGATCGCGGCCATCAGGATGAACGAGAGCGCGGCGGCCGTCGGGTAGTCGAGGACGCGCAGGAACTGCATCTGGATCACGTTGCCGACCATGCGGGTGTCGGTGGAGCCGAGCAGGTCCGCGTTGATGTAGTCGCCGGTGGCCGGGATGAAGGTCAGCAGCGTGCCGGAGACGACACCCGGCATCGACAGCGGGAAGGTGACCCTGCGGAAGGTGGTCGAGGGCCTGGCGTACAGGTCGTTCGCCGCCTCGTGCAGCCGCGGGTCGATGCGCTCCAGCGAGGTGTAGAGCGGCAGGATCATGAACGGCAGGAAGTTGTACGTCAGACCGCAGACGACGGCGAGCGGCGTGGCCAGCACGCGGTCGCCCGCCGTCCAGCCGAGCCAGGCGGTGACGTCCAGGACGTGCAGGGTGTTCAGGGCGTCGACCACCGGGCCGCCGTCGGCGAGGATCGTCTTCCAGGCGAGGGTGCGGATCAGGAAGCTGGTGAAGAACGGCGCGATCACCAGGATCATGATCAGGTTCCGCCAGCGTCCCGCGCGGAAGGCGATCAGATACGCCAGCGGATAGCCGAGCAGCAGGCACAGCACGGTCGCGGAGGCCGCGTAGAGCACCGAGCGGACGAACTGCGGCCAGTACGTGGACAGTGCGTCCCAGTAGACGGCGAAGTTCCAGGTGACCCGGTAGCCCTCCTCCAAGGACCCCGTCTGGACGGAGGTGGAGGCCTGGTAGATCACCGGCAACGCGAAGAAGACGACCAGCCACAGCAGGCCGGGCAGCAGGAGCAGGTACGGCGTCCAGCGGCCCCGCCTGCGCGGCGGTCTCTTCTCCTTCGTCTCCGGGGCGGGCGCCAGGGGCGGCGCCTCGGTGGCCGTGGCCATCAGGCGACCTCACCCTCGACGGGCTCGACGGTCTCGACGCCCGCGTCCGCATCCTGCGCGGCGTCCAGGCCGAAGGTGTGCGCCGGGTTCCAGTGCAGGACGACCTCCGCGCCGGGCACCAGGCGGTCGTCGCGGTCGATGTTCTGGACGTAGACCTCGAACGCGGTGCAGACCGGGCTGTCGACGACGAACTGCGTGGAGACGCCGATGAAGCTGGAGTCGGCGATCCGGCCGGTGATTTGGTTGCGGCCCTCGGGTATCCGCCCGGCGTCGTCCGCGTGGGCGAGGGAGATCTTCTCCGGGCGCACCCCCAGCAGCACCTTGCCGCCGGTCGTGGCGGGGCCGCTGTTGCGCGCCGAGGGCAGGACGAGTTTGCCGCCGCCCGCTTTCAGCACGAGGTCGTCGCCGGACCTGGAGTCGACGTCGGCCTCGATGAAGTTGGACGTGCCCAGGAAGTTGGCGACGAAGGTGGTGCGCGGGTTCTCGTACAGGTCGGTG
Source organism: Streptomyces sp. NPDC050388 (assembly GCF_040655635.1). Taxonomy (NCBI): domain Bacteria; kingdom Bacillati; phylum Actinomycetota; class Actinomycetes; order Kitasatosporales; family Streptomycetaceae; genus Streptomyces; species Streptomyces sp. NPDC050388. Next base: position 98,998 of record NZ_JBFAKH010000018.1, on the reverse strand, counting down.
GGCGGGCCGAGTTGCTCGACCCGGCCGGCGTTCATCACGGCGACCGTGTCGGCCATGGTCATGGCCTCCTCCTGGTCGTGCGTGACGTGCACGAAGGTGATGCCGACCTCGGTCTGGATGCGCTTGAGCTCCAACTGCATCTGGCGGCGCAGTTTGAGGTCGAGGGCGCCGAGCGGCTCGTCGAGCAGCAGCACCCTGGGGTGGTTGATCAGGGCGCGGGCCACCGCGACGCGCTGCTGCTGGCCACCGGAGAGCTGGTGCGGCTTCTTGCGCGCCTGCTCGCCGAGCTGCACCAGCTCCAGCATCTCCTCGACCTGCTTCTTCACGCTCTTGATGCCGCGCCGGCGCAGACCGAAGGCGACGTTCTCGAAGATGTCGAGGTGCGGGAAGAGGGCATAGGACTGGAAGACGGTGTTCACCGGCCGCTTGTACGGCGGGAGCGCGGTGACGTCCTGGTCGCCGAGGTGGACGGTGCCTGCGGTGGGTTCCTCCAGGCCGGCGATCATCCGCAGGGTGGTGGTCTTACCGCAGCCGGACGCGCCGAGCAGGGCGAAGAAGGAGCCCTGGGGCACGGTCAGGTCCAGCGGGTGTACGGCGGTGAAGTTCCCGTAGGTTTTGCCGATCTGCGTCAGGCGGACGTCGCCGTTGGTCTGTGTCGTCGTCTTCATCGTCGTCACGCCCCTGTGAGCTTCGCGAACTTCGCTTCGTAGGCCGCCTCTTCCTTGTCACTCAGGGCACGGAAGGAGTGGGTTCGGGCCGCTACGTCCTTGGTCGGGATGATCAGCGGGTTCTCCGCCGCCGACTTGTCGATCTTGGCGAGTTCCTCCTGCGCGCCGTCGACGGGACTCACGAAGGCGACGTAGGCGGAGAGCCGGGCCGCCTGCGGCGGCTGGTAGTAGAAGTCGATCAGCCGCTCGGCGTTGGCCTTGTGGCGGGCCTTGTTGGGGATGAGCAGGTTGTCGGTGGCCGTCACGAAACCGGCGTCCGGGATGACGTACCCGACGTCGTCGCTGTCCGCCTGGAGCTGGACGATGTCACCGCCCCAGGCGACACAGGCGGCGATGTCCCCCTTGGTCAGGTCGGACGTGTAGTCGTTGCCGGTGAAGCGGCGGATCTGCCCCTTCTCGACGGCCTTCTGCAGGCGGTCGATCGCCGCGTCGTAGTCGTCGTCGGTGACCTTGGCCGGGTCCTTGCCCATGTCGAGCAGGGTCATGCCGATGCTGTCGCGCATCTCGGACAGGAAGGAGACCCGGCCCTTGAGCTTGGGGTTGTCCAGCAGGTCGGAGACCGACTTCACCTCGATGCCGTCGAGCGCCTTCTTGTTGTAGGCGACGACGGCCGAGACACCCTGCCAGGGGTAGGAGTAAGCGCGCCCCGGGTCCCAGTCCGGGCTGCGGAACTGCCCGGAGAGGTTGGCGAAGGCGTGCGGCAGGTTCGCCGGGTCCAGTTTCTGGACCCAGCCCAGGCGGATCATCCGCGCGGCCAGCCAGTCGGTGAGGACGATCAGGTCTCGGCCGGTGTCCTGCCCGGCGGCGAGCTGCGGTTTGATCTTGCCGAAGAACTCGGTGTTGTCGTTGACGTCCTCGGTGTACTTGACCTTGACGCCGGTCTGCCGGGTGAACGTGTCGAGCGTGGGACGTTGCTTGCCGCTCTCGTCGACATCGATGTAGACGGGCCAGTTGGAGAAGTTGACGGTCTTCTCCTCGGCCGAATGGTCCTCGGCGGAGGTGCCGCCCTGGGTCCGGCCGGCCGGGGGGATGCCGCACCCGCTCAGCGCCCCGAGACCGCCGACCGCGAGCGCACCCCCGGTGGAGGCGCGCAGCAGGGAACGGCGGGTCAGGGCTGCCCTGCCGTTGCGGAAGTTGCGCCGCATAGCGGCCGTCCGGGCCGGAGAGAGGCGGTCGGGCTCGTACTGCTCCATGCGCGTGGTGCCCTTTCGGGTCAGTGGCCGTGGGTCGGGCGGCCCGGCTGCTGTCGGTCCCCGAAGATCGTGCGGTGCCAGTCCTTGCGGACCACCGCCGTGTTGTCGAACATGACGTGCTTGATCTGGGTGTACTCCTCGAACGAGTACGCGGACATGTCCTTGCCGAAGCCGGACGCCTTGGAGCCGCCGTGCGGCATCTCGCTGATGATCGGGATGTGGTCGTTGATCCACACACAGCCCGCCTTGATCTCGCGGGTGGCACGACCCGTCCGGTACACGTCGCGGCTCCACGCGGAGGCGGCGAGCCCGTACGGCGTGTCGTTGGCCAGGGCGATGCCCTCGTCGTCGGTGTCGAAGGGCAGGACGACGAGCACCGGTCCGAAGATCTCGGACTGCACGACCTCGCTGTCCTGCGGCGCGTCGGCGATCAGGGTGGGGCGGTAGTACGCGCCGTGCTTCAGCTCGCCCTCCGGTGCCTCACCGCCGGTCACCACCCGCGCACAAGCACGTGCCCGGTCGACGAATCCGGCCACGCGGTCGCGCTGGGCGTGCGAGATCAGCGGGCCGAGGTCGGTGCCGGGAGCGAAGGGGTCGCCGAGCCGCACGGTCTCCATCAGGGCGGCCGTGCGCTCGACGAACGCCTCGTAGAGGGGCCGTTGCACGTACGCGCGGGTGGCGGCCGTGCAGTCCTGGCCGGTGTTGATGAGCGCGCCCGCGACCGCTCCGTTGACGGCGGCGTCGAGGTCGGCGTCGTCGAAGACGACGAAGGGGGCCTTGCCGCCGAGTTCGAGGTGGATGCGCTTGACGGTGGCGGTGGCGATCTCGGCGACCCGCCTGCCCACGGCGGTGGAGCCGGTGAAGGAGGTCATGGCGACGTCGGGATGGCCGACGAGGTGTTCGCCCGCCTCCTTGCCGGTGCCGGTGACGATGTTGATCACGCCGTCCGGGATGCCCGCGTCGGTGGCGGCCCGCGCGAACAGGAGGGAGGTCAGCGGGGTGAGTTCGGCCGGCTTGAGAACGACGGTGTTGCCCGCGGCTATCGCCGGGAGGATCTTCCACGCGGCCATCTGGAGGGGGTAGTTCCAGGGCGCGATCGAGCCGACGACGCCGATGGGTTCGCGGCGGACGTAGGAGGTGTGGTCGCCGGAGTACTCGCCGGCGGACTGGCCCTGCAGATGGCGGGCGGCGCCGGCGAAGAAGGCGATGTTGTCGATCGTCCCCGGGACGTCGAACTCACGGCTCAGCTTGAGCGGCTTGCCGCACTGCAGGGACTCGGCACGGGCGAAGTCCTCGGCGCGCTCGGCGACGACGGCCGCGAACCGGTGCAGGGCGTCGGAGCGCTCACCGGGGGTGGCGCCGGCCCATGCCGGGAACGCCTCGCGCGCCGCGGCGACGGCCGCGTCCACGTCGTCGGTGCCGGCGAGCGCGTAGGTGTGGACCTCCTGCCCGGTGGCGGGGTCGACGACCGCGTGCGTACGGCCCGAGGTGCCCTTCCTCGAACGTCCCGCGATGAACTGCGCCCCGTCCGCGAACCGGCCCTGGGCCGGGAATCGTTCCGGGGTGGCGTTGCCCGGGTTGTGCATGTCGCTCTCCTCCGTCTCCCTGAGGGGGCGGCGTGGCTCCAGCTCGATTTGAGTGCCGATCCTGACAGAGCGACGGGACTCCAACAAGTGATTCCGTTGTTGCCTTTTGGTTACGCGACGGAATCTGTCGACCGGGTGTCGAGGGGCGGAGAAAAGGCGGGACGGGGTGTCGGTGGTGCGTGCCAGACTCGCGCGGGCAGGGAAGGGTTCACGGGGGTGGCGATGAGCGGGACGGCGGGGACCATCGGTTCCAGGGAGACTCTGGTCGAGGCACTGCGGGTCGGCCGACGGGTCAAGTACCTGTACTTCTGGGGGCACCGGCCGCTGCCCGACGGCCGGGTCGGGGCGAGCTGTCTGAGCCAGTGGTGGCCCTCCCCGTTCACGGTGGACGGCGTGACCTACGCGACCGCCGAGCACTGGATGATGGCGGCCAAGGCCCGGCTGTTCGCGGACTTGGAGGGGGAGCGGCGGGTGCTGGCCGCGAAGCACCCGGCGCAGGCGAAGGAGGCGGGGCGGCTGGTGCGGGGCTTCGACGAGGAGACGTGGCGGCGGGAGCGGTTCCGCGTCGTCGTCGAGGGCAGCGTGCACAAGTTCGCGGCCCACCCCGACCTGCGCGCCTTCCTGCTGGGCACGGGCGAGCGAAGCGAGATGGGGGGTCCCCCCGGCCGAAGGCCGGGGGAGGATTCTGGTCGAGGCGAGCCCGGTGGACCGGGTGTGGGGCATCGGACTCGCGGCCACCGACGAAAGGGCGGCGGACCCCGAGCAGTGGCGCGGCCCGAACCTCCTGGGCTTCGCCCTGATGCGGGCCCGCGCCCGCCTCCGGAAGGACCGGGACGGGCCGGGGCTCTGAGGTGGTGTCCGGGGTCAGTAGGAGGACGTGAACAGGACGAGCGCGCCGAAGCCGACGCTCAGGACGATGCCGACCGCACCGCAGATGAGGCCGGCCAGGGCGTATCCCGGGTTCGTGGCCTCGCCGCGGGCCGCCTTGCCCCGGCCCAGTGCGCTGAAGATCACGGCCATGACGCCGAGCACGATGGCCAGCGGCCAGAGGCAGAAGAACACGGCCGAGATGATGCCGAGCACGAGTCCGGTGACGCCCATGCCGTTGCTCGGCATGGGCGCCATGCCGGTCCAGCCGTGGTAGCCCGGGGCGGGCGCGCCGCCGTAACCGGGTGAGCCGCCGTAACCGGGCGGCTGCGGGGCCGGGTAGCCGTAACCGCTCTGCGGGCCGCCCGGGTAGCCGTACGGAACACGGCCGGGCCCGTCGGGGGCGACGGGCGGTGGCGGGAGCGGGTCGGCGACCGGGGGCGCGAAGGGGTTGGGGGCCGCCGCGCCGGGGCCGACGGGCGGTGTCGGTGCCTGCGGGGCGGCGGGGCCCGCCCAGGGCCGGGCGGGCGGCGGGGCGGGGTCCTCCATCGCGGGGAAGGACGTCATCGTCTGCTGATCGTGCACGGAGGAGGCGCCGGGGGCCGGGGGACCGGCCGACGCACCGGTCGTACCCGCGCCGGGGGTCGGCGGGTCGAACTCCGGCAGCGCCCACGGGTCGACGGATCCGGTGGAGTCCAGCGGGTCGGGTGCGACCTGCCCGCCCAGATCGATCTGCGTCACCGGGGGCGCCACGTCCCGGGGCGGGGCCTGGGGCGGCTGCGCCCGAGCGGCCCCGCTGTCGGCCGGCGCCGCCCACACATCGTCATGGTCGTGCGGGCTCCGGGGCGGTGTACCGCCCGTCGTACTCCCCCGCGCCTCCGGCGCCTGCGCGTCGTCGGACATGCGCTGGACCCCCTCCGTCGAACGTCCCGCCATGTTACGGCCCCGGTGCCCCGCCGGGCGCACCCGTCCTACGATGATCCCCGATCCACCGATCCACCGATCCACCGATCACCCGCGTCCCGCCGCACCCCGGCCGAGGACGCCGCTTGGGGGAGGAACCATGACCGACCGTCTCGTCACGGCCGCCGGAGCACCGGGCCACGACCCGCGTGCCTTCGTCGCCGGACTGCCCAAGGCCGAACTGCACGTGCACCACGTCGGCTCCGCCTCCCCCCGCATCGTCTCGGAGCTGGCCGCCCGCCACCCCGACTCCAGGGTCCCCACCGACCCCGAGGCGCTCGCCGACTACTTCACCTTCACGGACTTCGCCCACTTCATCGACGTGTACCTGTCCGTCGTCGACCTGATCCGCACGCCCGAGGACGTCCGGTTGCTGACCTTCGAGGTGGGGCGTGAGCTGGCCCGGCAGCAGGTGCGGTACGCCGAGCTGACCCTCACCCCGTTCTCGTCGACCCGCCGCGGGATCGACGCGCGTGCCTTCATGGACGCGATCGAGGACGCCCGCAAGGCGGTCGAGGCCGAGTTCGGGACGGTACTGCGCTGGTGCTTCGACATCCCCGGCGAGGCGGGCCTGGAGTCCGCCGAGGAGACGGTGCGGCTCGCCACCGACGACCGGCTGCGCCCGGAGGGCCTGGTCTCCTTCGGCCTGGGCGGACCCGAGATCGGGGTGCCCAGGCCGAAGTTCAAGCCGTACTTCGACCGCGCCATCGCCGCGGGCCTGCGCTCGGTGCCGCACGCCGGTGAGACCACCGGCCCGGAGACGGTGTGGGACGCCCTGCGCGACCTGCGCGCCGAGCGGATCGGGCACGGCACCAGCGCCGCCCGGGACCCCGAGCTGCTCGCGCATCTCGCCGAGCGGCGCATCGCGCTGGAGGTGTGCCCCACCTCCAACATCGCCACCCGCGCGGTCCGCACCCTCGACGAACACCCCATCAAGGAGTTCGTCCGGGCCGGTGTCCTGGTGACCGTCAACTCCGACGACCCGCCGATGTTCGGCACCGACCTCAACCACGAGTACCTGATCGCCGCGCGGCTGCTGGACCTCGACGAACGGGGCCTGGCCGAGCTGGCGAAGAACGCGGTGGAGGCGTCCTTCCTGGACCGGCCCGCCAAGGCGCGGCTGGCCGCCGAGATCGACTCCTACACCACGTCCTGGCTCGCCCGCTGAGCGCCCCGGCGAACCGGCCACCCCGTGACGAACCGACCTTGCGAAGGGCTGCCATGCACGACGTGACCGCCGTGGCCCACCGCGGCGACCCCTACCGCATCCGCGAGAACACGCTCGCCTCGCTGCGTTCCGCGCTCCACCGGGGCGCGGACGCGGTCGAGTTCGACGTGCGCCTCACCCGGGACGGCGTGCCGGTCCTGCTGCACGACGAGACGCTGAAGCGGCTCTGGGCGCACGACCGCCCGCTGCGGTCGCTGTCCTGGGAGGAGGTGCGCGGCCTGACCGACGGCGGCGTGCCGGCCCTGCCGGACGCGCTGTCGGTGACCGAGGGCAGCAGGGTCATGCTGGACCTGCCGGGCGCCCCGCACCCGCGGGCGGTGCGCCGGATCGTGGACGCCGTGCGGGAGCACGGGGCCCAAGAGCGCGTGTACTACTGCGCGGGCGCCGCCACCATGCTCGCCGTGCGCGCGGCGGACCCGTCCGCCGAGATCGCCCTCACCCTCACGACGCTGGCCCCGCCGCGGGCCGGTCTCCTGGAGGCGATCCGCCCGCGCTGGCTGAACTACCGCTTCAGCCTGGTCGACCGGGCCCTGGCCGACCGCGTCCACCGCGACGGCTACCTGCTGTCCGTGTGGACCCCGGACACCCGCCGCTCCATGCGCCGCCTGCTGGCGCTGGGCGCCGACTCGATCACGACCAACCGCATCGACATCCTGCACACCCTGCGCGACACGAACGCCCGACCATGACAGTCCCCCGCGCCCCCGAAGGGGCGCGGGGGACCGCGCGACCAGCCACGGACGGCCCGCAGCCTCCGGTCAGCGGAACCCGAACGGCGCCCAAGAGGCAGTTCGTCCGGCTCCCCCCGGCGGAGCGCTACGCGTCCAGCGACGTCATCACGTGCTTGATGCGCGTGTAGTCCTCGAAGCCGTACCCCGAGAGGTCCTTGCCGTAGCCCGACTTCTTGAAGCCGCCGTGCGGCATCTCCGCGACCAGCGGGATGTGGGTGTTGATCCACACGCAGCCGAAGTCGAGCTTCTTGGACATCCGCATCGCGCGGGAGTGGTCCTTGGTCCACACCGAGGAGGCCAGCGCGTACTCGACGCCGTTGGCGTACTCCACGGCCTGGTCCTCGTCGGCGAAGGTCTGGACGGTGATGACCGGGCCGAAGACCTCCTTCTGGATGATCTCGTCGTCCTGCTTCAGGCCCGAGACGACGGTCGGCGCGTAGAAGAAGCCCTGTTCGCCGACGCGCTTGCCGCCCGCCTCCACGCGCGCGTGCGCGGGCAGCCGCTCGATGAAGCCCTCGACCTGCTTGAGCTGGTTGGGGTTGTTGAGCGGGCCGAACAGCACGTCCTCGTCGTCCGGCATGCCGGTCTTGGTGTCGGCCGCCGCCTTGGCGAGCGCGGAGACGAACTCGTCGTGGATCGACTCGTGGACGAGGACGCGGGTGGCGGCCGTGCAGTCCTGACCGGCGTTGAAGAAGCCCGCGACGGAGATGTCCTCGACGGCCTTGGCGATGTCGGTGTCCTCGAAGACCACCACCGGAGCCTTGCCGCCCAGTTCCAGGTGGACGCGCTTGAGGTCCTTGGACGCGGCCTCGGCGACCTGCATGCCGGCGCGCACCGAACCGGTGATGGACGCCATCGCCGGGGTCTCGTGCTCGACCATCATGCGGCCGGTGTCGCGGTCGCCGCAGATGACGTTGAAGACGCCCTTGGGCAGGACCGAGCCGAGGATCTCGGCGAGCAGGACGGTGGAGGCCGGCGTGGTGTCGGACGGCTTCAGGACGACCGTGTTGCCCGCCGCGATCGCCGGGGCGAACTTCCACACGGCCATCATCATCGGGTAGTTCCAGGGGGCGACCTGGGCACAGACGCCGACCGGTTCACGGCGCACGAAGGAGGTCAGCCCCTCCATGTACTCGCCGGCGCCCCTGCCCTCGAGCATCCGCGCCGCGCCCGCGAAGAAGCGGATCTGGTCGACCATCGGCGGGATCTCCTCGGTGCGGGTCAGCCCGATGGGCTTGCCCGTGTTCTCCACCTCGGCCGCGATCAGTTCCTCGGCCCGCTCCTCGAAGGCGTCCGCGACCTTCAGCAGGGCCTTCTGCCGCTCGGCCGGCGTGGTGTCGCGCCAGCCGGGAAAGGCCTCGGCGGCGGCGGCCATCGCGGCGTCCACATCCGCCTGCCCGGACAGCGGCGCGGTCGCATACGCCTCACCGGTCACGGGGTTGACCACCTCGGTGGTCCGTCCGTCGGCGGCGTCACGGAACTCACCGCCGATGTAGTTGCGCAGACGACGCAGCTCGGTACTCACTGCAAGCCCTCCTGGTGCTCCTCGCGGGTGTCCGAGGTGTCCAACCTCTGAGACACCCACCCTAGACGGACCGCTGACGTTTTCAACACCCCCACCCACCCCGCACCTGCGAAATCCGCAAACTGAAACCCTCAGGACAACGAATTTCATCGAATGCGCCTTGCGAAACAGTCGAGACGTCGTGCACAGTGACCATGTGGCCAGTCGAAGCGCAGAACCGAGGGACTCCCGCGAGTCCAAGAACGGCGGCGGTCCCCACCTGGACGCCGTCTCCCTCGCCATCATCGAGCAGCTCCAGGAGGACGGCCGGCGGCCGTACGCCGCGATCGGCAAGGCCGTCGGTCTGTCGGAGGCGGCCGTGCGCCAGCGCGTCCAGAAACTGCTCGACCACGGCGTGATGCAGATCGTCGCCGTCACGGACCCGCTCACCGTGGGCTTCCGCCGGCAGGCGATGGTCGGTGTCAACGTCGAGGGGGACGTGGAGTCCGTCGCCGACGCGCTGAGCGCCATGGACGAGTGCGAGTACGTGGTGATGACCGCGGGCTCCTTCGACCTCATGGTCGAGATCGTCTGCGAGGACGACGACCACCTTCTGGAGGTCATCAACCGACGCATCAGGGCCGTGCCCGGTGTCCGCTCCACCGAGAGTTTCGTCTACCTCAAGCTCAAGAAGCAGACCTACATGTGGGGAACCCGATGATCGTGAGCACCGACAGCCCCAAGGATCCCAGCGACCTCAGCAGGTCCGCGTACGACCACCTGTGGATGCACTTCACCCGCATGTCCTCGTACGAGAACTCCCCCGTCCCCACCATCGTCCGCGGCGAGGGCACCCACATCTACGACGACAAGGGCAAGCGGTACCTCGACGGTCTCGCCGGCCTGTTCGTGGTCCAGGCGGGGCACGGCCGCGTCGAACTCGCCGAGACCGCCTTCAAGCAGGCACAGGAACTGTCCTTCTTCCCCGTCTGGTCCTACGCCCACCCCAAGGCCGTGGAACTGGCCGAGCGGCTCGCCGACGAGGCCCCGGGCGACCTGAACAAGGTCTTCTTCACCACGGGCGGCGGTGAGGCGGTGGAGACCGCCTGGAAGCTCGCCAAGCAGTACTTCAAGCTGACCGGCAAGCCGACCAAGTACAAGGTCATCTCCCGCGCGGTGGCCTACCACGGCACCCCGCAGGGCGCCCTGTCGATCACCGGACTGCCGGGCCTCAAGGCCCCGTTCGAGCCGCTGGTGCCGGGCGCGCACAAGGTGCCGAACACCAACATCTACCGGGCTCCGCTCCACGGCGACGACCCGGAGGCGTTCGGCCGCTGGGCCGCCGACCAGATCGAGCAGCAGATCCTCTTCGAGGGCCCGGACACGGTCGCCGCGGTCTTCCTGGAACCGGTGCAGAACGCGGGCGGCTGCTTCCCGCCGCCGCCCGGATACTTCCAGCGGGTCCGGGAGATCTGCGACCAGTACGACGTGCTCCTCGTCTCCGACGAGGTCATCTGCGCCTTCGGCCGCCTGGGCACGACGTTCGCCTGCGACAAGTTCGGCTACGTCCCGGACATGATCACCTGCGCCAAGGGCATGACCTCGGGCTACTCGCCCATCGGCGCGTGCATCGTCTCGGACCGCCTCGCCGAGCCGTTCTACCGGGGCGACAACGTCTTCCTGCACGGCTACACCTTCGGCGGCCACCCCGTCTCGGCCGCGGTGGCCGTGGCCAACCTCGACCTGTTCGCGCGCGAGGGCCTCAACCAGCACGTCCTGGACAACGAGGGCGCCTTCCGCTCGACGCTGGAGAAGCTGTACGACCTGCCGATCGTCGGCGACGTCCGCGGCAACGGCTTCTTCTACGGCATCGAGCTGGTCAAGGACAAGCACACCAAGGAGACCTTCGACGACGAGGAGACCGAGCGCGTCCTGTACGGCTTCCTGTCCAAGAAGCTGTACGAGAACGGCCTGTACTGCCGTGCCGACGACCGCGGCGACCCGGTCGTCCAGCTCGCCCCGCCGCTGATCTCCGACCAGGAGACCTTCGACGAGATCGAACAGATCCTGCGCGCCACGCTGTCGGAGGCATGGACGAAGCTGTGATCCACCACTGTGATCTTCGGTTGGAATGATCATTTACGGCCCCGGTGCCGCCCGTTCGAGTGAGAAACGGCGGTCCGGGGCCGCGTGCTGTCCGGCCTCCCGCCGCGTCCTGCCTAGCGTGCCCAGTGACCGATCGGCCTTGCCTTCGTTCCCCCGCATGGGGGATTCCACAGATCTCGCACGGCATTTCTGATCCGAACCGAGGTGTACGCCATGGTGGCCCCACCGGACAACGACGTGCTCTGGACACGCGCCCTGCACTTCCGGCACAAGGACGGCTCTCCCGGGCTGAGCGGGGTCTCGCTCGGCGTCGGGGAGGGGGAGATCCTCGCCGTCGGGGGCCCGCACGGCAGCGGAAAAACGACCCTGCTGCGGTGTCTCTCCGGACTGGTGCCCGTGCGCAGCGGCGAGGTCTGGTTCAACAGCGTGCCCGTGCACACGATGACCCCCGCCGCCCGCGAGCGGCTGCGCCGGGAACGCTTCGGCTGGATCGATCCTGCACCGGTGCTCGTCCCCGAGCTGAACGTCTGGGAGAACACCGCCCTCCCCCTGATGCTGCGCGGCACCGCCCGGCGCCGGGCCAAGTCGACGGCCATGGAGTGGCTGAAGCGCCTCGACATCGGCGACAAGGCCCGCAAGCACCCCGCGGACCTGGTGCACGCGGAGCGCCAGCGGGTCTGCATCGCCCGCGCGCTCGCCCCGGCCCCCTCGGTGCTGTTCGCCGACGAGCCGACCGCGCCGCTGCACCGCACCGACCGCCGGCACGTCCTGCGCACGCTCACCACGGCGGCCCGTTCGCACGGCATCACGGTGCTCCTCGCGACCTCCGACACGGACATCGCGGCCCTCGCCGACCGCACCGTCTCGCTGCTCGACGGGCGCCAGGTGCGCACCGTACATCTGCCTCCGGTCTCCGAGACCGTCGAGACAAAGGGCCGGGCCACGTGCTCGCTCTCCGTCTGACCCAAGGCGCCCGCCCCGCCGTCCAGTTGCGCCGCCTTCTGGTCGCCGTCGCCTCCGCGGGCACGGGCTTTCTGCTCCTGTGCGCTCTCGGCCACGCGCTCGGCCACCCGGGCACGCCGTCCGCCTCACTGCTCCGGCTGGCCTGGTGCGCGGCCCCGCTGGCGGCCACGGTGTACTTCGCCGTCGCGGTGGCCCGGACCGACCCGGGGACCAGACCCCGGCCCGGACTCTCGGCGGTCGGCCTCGGTCCCGTCCGGCTGATGGCCGTCTCCGCGACGACCACGGCCCTGGCCTGCACCCTGGGGTCGGTGGTCGCCCTCCTCGTCTTCCTCCATCTGCGCGGCGACCTCACCGGGATGCCCGTCGACGGGGCCGCCGCCGAGTTCCTGGCCACGGGCAGGCCCCTGCCGCTCCCGGCGGCCCTGATGCTGCTGGCGCTGCCGCCGGTGAACGCGTCGGCGGCGGTGGCGGTGGCACTGCGTCCGCACGAGCGGGCCACGGGCGCGTCCCGCGTGGTGCAGGCCACGAGCGCGTCCCCTGCGGGGCAGGCCACGGGCGCGTCTCCTGCGGGGCGGAGGTACGGCCGCTTCGGCGCGTACCGGAGTACCGCGGAGCGGGAGACGTTCGGGGCGTACGGACGCTTCGGCAGGCATCTGGCAGCGGCGCCCCACGGCCGACGGCCGACCGCGGCCCGGCGGCAACAGGAACCGGAAGCCGTCCCGGAGGAGACGCGGGTGCGGTCGCCCGGGCCGGACGGTACGAGCGACGGCCCCACGCCGACCGCCGGGGAGTCGACCGCCGGGGAGCCGACAGCCGGGGAGCCGGCCGGCGTCCCGGTCGCCGGAAAGTCGGCTGCCGTCCCGACCGGCGCCCGCTCGGCGCCTTCCGGTCTGCCCTGGGGCATCGCCGCGCTGGCCGCGGGACTGGCCGTGGAGACCTACGCGAGCCGTGGCGGTGCCGCCGCCTCCCCCGGGGACCGGCCCGGGGCCCTGGCCGGACTGGCCCTGACCGTCGTCGGCCTCACCTTGGTCGGTCCCGGCCTCACCCATCTGTGCGGCCGTCTGCTGCAGTCGGTCCGCCCGGGTGCCCTGCGGCTGCTGGCCGGTCGGCTCCTCATGACGGAGGCCATCCGGATCGGCCGTCCGCTGGGTGTGGTCTGCGCCGTGCTGTCGGCCGCGTACGCCATGAGCCGGCACTACTACGCCGACGGCCTGTCGGCAGGACCGCTCGCCCTGCTCGGGGCGCTGGTGGTGACGGGGTGCGCCGTGGCGACCCTGCTGACGGCCGCCGTCGAGGCCAAGCACGCGCACGCCGGCACCACGGCCGCGCTGCTGCGTCTGGGCGCTCCCGCCGCGACCCCGCGCCGGGCCGCGGCCCTCAGGGCCGGTGCGCTCCTCGCCCTGTTCGGGCCGCTGACCGTGACCGTGGCGGGATTGTCGGCTCTCCCCCTGTCCCTCTGAAGGGCAGGGGCGCGCCAGGAGGCTCTCCACCGGGCGATGAGTTCCGGGCCGGCCCCCGGTCTACCCCGGCGAACGCCACGGAACCCGGCACCCTCAGGGAGAGACCCGACATGTACCAGCAGATGATCTTCGTGAACCTGGCCGTCGACGACCTCGACGCCTCGAAGAAGTTCTTCACCGAGCTCGGCTACTCGATCAACGCGCAGTTCAGCGACGAGAACACCGCCTCCGTCGTGATCAGCGACGCCATCGTGGCGATGCTGCACACCAAGCAGCGCTACGCGGAGTTCACGAAGAAGGAGATCGCCGACTCCGCCAAGACCAGTGAGGTGCTGCTGGCCCTGAGCTCCGAGAGCCGCGAGCAGGTCGACGAGCTGGTCGAGAAGGCCGTCGCGGCGGGCGGCTCGGTCAGCGGCGAGACCCAGGACCAGGGCTTCATGTACGGCCGCGCCTTCGACGACCCGGACGGCCACACCTGGGAGATCGTGTGGATGGACCCGTCCGTCGTGAAGGGCTGAGGAGGAGCCCGTACGGCACGGTCCGGCATGAGCGGGTGGAGACGCTCCCCACTCACGCCGCCCTCCTCCCGGCGCCCCCGGAGCGGATCGAGGCGGCTTCGGAGACGTTGAAACGCCCGGATGGGCAATAAGAAGGTAAAGCCATGTCCTGCTATCGGCATATGCGTTGACACTACTTATGCGCCGCTTATAGACCTGGGAGCCTCACGGGAGTGCTGATGTACCGTCAACTCTCCCTCAACCCCCCGCACTTACGTATCCCGTAAAGGACAAACGTGGCAGTTCTGTCCGTAACACGCCGTACGGCCTCGCGCCGTACCGTCGCACGTACCGTGCGCGCCCTCGGTGTCGTCTCCGCGTCGGCCGCGCTCACCGTCGGTCTCGCAGGCAGCGCGGCCGCCTGCAACATCAACGAGTTCTCGGCCGAGGCCAAGTGCGTCGGTGACAACGGTGTCATCACCGTCACCGACGTGGACCCGGCCGGCGTTCCCGCCACCGTCACCGTGTTCCTGGAGAACAACGGCGCCGACGAGAAGAAGATCGGCGAGCAGGTGGTCAAGGGCTCCCGCGAGGGCGTCACCATCACCTTCGAGGAGGACTGGAAGCCCGACGCCGAGTACCGCATCCACATCAAGGCCGCGCCCTACGTGGACGAGGACATCAAGCCGAACCTGACCACCCCGGCCACGGCCTGCAAGGGAGAGAAGGAGACCCCGGCTCCGGAGACTCCGGCCCCGGAGCCCACGCCGTCGGCCTCCGCCTCGACCCCGGCCGAGGAGTCCGCCGAGCCCGGCACGCCGACCCCGTCGGAGTCGGAGCCCGAGACCACCGCCCCCGCCCCGGCGGACACCTCGGACAACGCTCCGTCGCCCGCCGTCGGTGACTCGAACCTCGCCGAGACCGGCGCGGACTCCAACACCGGTCTGATCGCCGGTATCGCAGCGGTCCTGGTCGCCGTCGGTGGCGGTGCGGTCTTCTTCGGCATGCGCCGTCGCGGGACGGGCAGCGACAGCTGACGTCTCACGCACCGCAGGATGGCCCGTCCCCGCCGGGGGCGGGCCATCGCGCGTCCGCCGCAGGTCAGTCCAGTACGACGACCTCGGCCGCGTCGAACTCCACCCCGACCTCGTCCCCGACATCGGGTGCCGCTCGGAGCGCGCAGGCGGCCTCCAGCCGGGGCGCCTCCTCGGGCTGGAGGCGGACCGCGACATGGGTGCCCCGGAAGGTGCGCGCGGTCACCGTGCAGCGCAGCCCCGTCTCGGCCGGGGCCAGCCGGACCCCGGCGGGCCGGACAAGCAGCGTCCGCGTGCCCTGCGGGGTGCCCGCCGGCACCGGGACCTTGCCCCACGGCGTCACCGCGACGTCCGCGCCGACCGTCGCCTCGACCACGTTCTCGAAACCCAGGAAGCGCGCCACGAACGCGTCGGCCGGACGCTGCCACACCTCAAGGGGCGTACCGGACTGGGCGATTCGCCCGTCCCGCATCACCACGACCCGGTCGGCCAGCGCGAACGCCTCACCCTGGTCATGCGTCACGGCGAGCACGGTGGTGCCCAACCGGCCGAACAGCTCACGCAGTTCGACGACCAGCCGCTCCCTGAGCGTCCGGTCGAGCTGGCCGAGCGGTTCGTCGAGCATCAGCAGCCTGGGGCTGGGTGCCAGGGCGCGGGCCAGGGCGACACGTTGCTGCTCTCCACCGGAGAGCGCCGCCACCGCCCGCCCGGCTGCTCCGGGGAGTCCGACGAGGTTCAGCAACTCCTCCACACGGTCCGCCTGTTCGGTCCGTGACGTGCCGCGCATCCGCAGCCCGAAGGCCACGTTTCCGCCCACGTCCCGCTGCGGGAACAACTGGTGGTCCTGGAACATCAGCCCGACCCCACGCCGGTGCGCGGGCACGCCCGCCTGGTCGCGCCCGGCGAGCGAGATCCGCCCCGCGTCGAGGGGCTGCAGCCCTGCCACCGCCCGCAGCAGCGTGGACTTGCCGCTGCCGCTGGGCCCGAGCACGCACACGATCTCGTGCTCGGCGACCCCCAGGTCGACGGCGTCCAGCACCGCCCGTCCGCCGAACCGGACGGTGGCGGTCTCGAGGCTCAACAGCATCTAGAACTCCCCGGATCGATCGGTCCGCAGCCGCTCCAGCGCCAGCAGCGCCACCGCGCACACGATCATCAGAATCGTCGACAGGGCCATCGCCTGGCCGTAGTTGAGGTCCCCCGGCCGGCTGAGCAGCCGGGCCACGGCCACCGGCAGGGTCGGGTGGTCCGGCCGCGCGATGAACACCGTCGCGCCGAACTCGCCCAGCGACACCGCGAAGGCGAACCCGGCCGCGATGAGCATCGCCCGCCGCACCATCGGCAGGTCCACCTCGCGCCAGGCCCGCCACGGTGACGCCCCGAGCACCGCCGCCGCCTCCCGCAGCCGCACGTCCACGGCCCGCAGCACGGGCAGCATGGTCCGCACGACGAACGGGACACCGACCAGTGCCTGTGCGAGCGGCACCAGGATCCAGGAGGATCTCAGGTCCAGTGGCGGCTCGTCGAGAGCGATCAGGAACCCGAAGCCGACGGTCACGGCGGACACCCCGAGCGGCAGCATCAGCAGGGCGTCGAAGCCGCGCACCAGCCGCCCCGCGTCCCGCCGGGTGAGCGCGACGGACGCCAGGGAGCCGATCACCACGGCGATGACGGTGGCCAGGGCCGCGTACTGCAGGGAGTTGCCGACCGCCTCGATCGGCGCGACCAGGAACACTCCTCCGTCGTCACGGGTCAGCGCCCGGTAGTAGCCGGACCCGACGTCGCCGAAGGACCGTTCCACCAGCACCGCGAGAGGCAGGAGCAGCAGGACGGCGACGGTGGCGACGACCCCGGCGAGCAGCGCCCACTGCCCGGCACCGCGCGGCCGGCGCGCGGTCACGGAGGCGTCCACCAGTCGCAGCGCGGTCTCCCGCCGCCGTACGGTCCAGGCGTGCAGGGCGAGGATCGCGCCCACCGCGACGAACTGGATCATCGTCAGGACGGCGGCGGTGGACAGGTCGAAGATCTCCGAGGTCTGCCGGTAGATCTCCACTTCGAGGGTGGCGAAGGTGGGCCCGCCGAGGATCTGCACCACGCCGAAGGAGGTGAAGGTGAACAGGAAGACCATCAGCGCCGCGGCGGCCACGGCCGGCGCGAGCGCGGGCAGGGTGACGGTCCGCCAGGCGGTGAACCGTGAGGCACCGAGCATCCGCGCGGCCTCCTCCTGCCGCGGATCCAGCTGCCCCCAGAGTCCGCCCACGGTCCGCACGACGACGGCGTAGTTGAAGAACACGTGCGCGAGCAGGATCGCCCACACGGTGGTGTCCAGCCGCAGACCCCACCACTCGTCGAGGAGGCCGCCGCGCCCGACGAGCGCCATGAACGCCGTACCGACGACGACCGTCGGCAGCACGAAGGGGACGGTGACCACCGCCCTCAGCAGTTGTCTGCCGGGGAAGTCGAAGCGGGCGAGGACATACGCGCCGGGCAGGGCGATCAACAGGGTGAGGGCGGTGGAGACCAGCGCCTGCCAGGTGGTGAACCACAGCACCTGCCGGATGTCGGACTGCGCCAGGACGTCCCCGATCCGCCCGAACTGCCAGACCCCGTCGACCTTCAGACCGCGCGCGACGATCGCGGTGACGGGGTAGGCGAAGAAGACGGCGAAGAACGCGACGGGCACGGCCATCAGGCCGAGCCGCGCCGCGGTCCCGCGCCGCCGCCTTCGCCCGCGCTCTCGCACGGCGGCGGTACGGCTCACTTCAGTACGAGCGAGGTCCACGACCTGACCCACTGGTCACGGTTGTCGGCGATCCTCGCCGGGTCCATCGTCTCCGGGTCCTTCGCCTGCGGCCCGTACTTCGTGAACTCCTCGGGCACCTGGGCACCCTCCCGCACCGGGTAGACGAACATGTTGAGCGGCATGTCCTCCTGGAACTCCTCGGTGAGCAGGAAGTCGAGCAGCGCCTTGCCGCCCTCGGGGTTCTTCGCGTTGCTGAGCAGCCCCGCGTACTCGACCTGACGGAAGCAGGTGCCGTCGGCGACACCGGTGGGAGCAGTCGTCGGCTGCGGGTCGGCGTAGATCACCTCGGCGGGCGGGGAGGAGGCGTAGGACACCACCAGCGGCCGGTCGCCCCCCGCCTGCTTGCCGCCGGCCGAGCCGGAGAACTCCTCGTTGTAGGCCTGCTCCCAGCCGTCGACCACCTTCACGCCGTTGGCCTTGAGCTTCTTCCAGTAGTCCGTCCAGCCTTCGTCCCCGTACTTCGCGGCCGTACCGAGGAGGAAGCCGAGGCCGGGCGAGGAGGTGGAGGCGTTCTCGACGACGAGGAGGTCCTTGTACTCGGGCTTGATCAGGTCGTCGAAGGTCTTCGGCGGGGTCAGGTCGCGCTCGCTGAACCACTCCTTGTCGTAGTTGACGCAGACGTCGCCGGTGTCGACCGGCGTGACCCGGTGCTTGTCCTCGTCGACGCGGTACTCGGGAAGGATCAGGTCGGAGCCCTCGGCCTCGTACGACTGGAACAGCCCGTTGTCGAGAGCGCGGGACAGCAAGGTGTTGTCGACGCCGAAGAAGACGTCGCCCTGGGGGTTGTCCTTGGTCAGGATCGCCTTGTTCACGGCCGATCCGGCGTCGCCGTCCTCCAGGACCTTGACCTTGTAGCCGGACTTCTTCTCGAAGGCGGCGATGACGTCCTTCGACGCGGCCCACGAGTTGTGGCTGACGAGGGTCACGGTCCCGGACCCGCCGGACCCGGACTCCTGGTCGTCGCCGCCGGACGAGCCGCAGGCGGACAGGGTGACCAGGCCCAGCCCGACGGCCAGGATCGTGACCTTCTTGGTGATGCTCACCGGATTCACCGGATTCCTCCTGGGAGTGACCAGGAAGAGACGCGGCCCTGTCCGGGACCCCTCACGGGTGCCCCGGGCAGGGCACAACAGCTCGAGTGATGACCGATCTCCCTACCCAGAATGACCTGGGCGAGGTTCGGAGGGTCTGCGGCCGATGCCGCACTCTCAGCGCTGTGGCGCTCCCCTGTCGGAATATGAACGTGTGTTTACCCGATATGAAGTTGTTGTCCTTGCAACGTCTTCTACGCCGGCCAGGCTACCTCTCGCTCGCGGCGAGCTGGCCACAGGCCCCGTCGATCTCCTGTCCGCGGGTGTCCCGGATCGTCACCGGCACGCCGTGCGCGGCGATCGCCTCCACGAACGCCTTCTCGTCCTCGGGCCGCGAGGCGGTCCACTGGGAGCCGGGCGTCGGGTTGAGCGGGATGAGGTTGACGTGCACGGGCCTGCCCTTCAGCAGCCGCCCGAGCCGGTCGCCGCGCCACGCCTGGTCGTTGATGTCCCGGATCAGCGCGTACTCGATGGACAGCCGGCGCCCCGACTTGGCCGCGTACTCGAAACCGGCGTCGAGGACCTCGCGCACCTTCCACCGCGTGTTCACGGGGACGAGGGTGTCGCGCAGTTCGTCGTCGGGCGCGTGCAGGGAGATGGCGAGGCGGCACTTGAAGCCCTCGTCGGAGAACCGGTTGATCGCCGGCACCAGACCGACGGTCGAGACGGTGATCCCGCGCTGCGACAGCCCGAGCCCGTCGGGCTCGGGGTCGGTCAGGCGGCGGATCGAACCCACCACCCGGTTGTAGTTGGCGAGCGGCTCGCCCATCCCCATGAAGACGATGTTGCTCAGCCGGGCCGGCCCCCCGGGGACCTCGCCGTCCCGCAGCGCCCGCATGCCGTCCACGATCTGGTGCACGATCTCCGCGGTGGACAGGTTCCGGTCGAGCCCGGCCTGCCCGGTCGCGCAGAAGGGGCAGTTCATGCCGCAGCCCGCCTGCGAGCTGATGCACATCGTCACCCGGTCCGGGTACCGCATGAGCACCGACTCGACGAGGGTTCCGTCGAACAGCTTCCACAGCGTCTTGCGGGTGGTGCCCTGGTCGGTCGACAGATGCCGGACGACCGTCATCAGCTCGGGGAGCAGCGCTTCCTGGAGCTTGGCGCGGGAACCGGCGGGAATGTCGGTCCACTGCTCAGGGTCGTGCGCGTACCGCGCGAAGTAGTGCTGCGAGAGCTGCTTGGCGCGGAACGGCTTCTCACCGGCCGCCGCGACCGCCTCCTTGCGCTCGGCGGGCGTGAGGTCGGCAAGGTGCCGCGGCGGCTTCTTGGCTCCGCGCGGCGCGACAAAAGTGAGTTCTCCGGGCTTAGGCATGGCGGTACCAGTGTGGCAGATCCAAACGGGTGACCTGGGGCTGACGCTCGCTACGACTGTCGTTGGCAGTCGTCACCGGTCGCCACTGAGCGGCCTCGGACGGCCCAGGGACGGCCCAGAGCTGATCACGAGGGACCGGCCGGTTGATCGACGGCAGCCCGCATCACTCGTCTGCACTGCGGGGAGCGACAGCGAACGATTGCCCGCTGAGGCTGGGAGTCACGGGGCCGTCCCGTTGCCTGTTCAGGAGCCGGCCAGAGGTGACTGTGGCGCGACGGGTTCCCCGGCCCTGAAGGAAGGAGAAGGTGCCTTCGCATGTCACACCGCACTGCCATAGTGCCGGAAGCCACCTGGGTGGCCCGGTGGGCGGGATCTCTGCTGTGCCTTGTGGTGGCCGGTGTCCACGTTGTGGACCAAGGCGGCATCACGGCAACGAGGGACCCCTCCTACATAGGCATCGCTTACCACGTCCTGGAGATCGCGGCTGTGGTCGCGGCGGTACTGCTTCTCCTCGGCCTCGTACGACTGGGATGGCTGCTGGCGGTCGGAGTCGCCCTCGGCCCCCTGGTGGGCTACATCCTCTCCCGAGGGCCAGGACTGCCCGACTACAGCGATGACATCGGCAATTGGACAGAGCCGCTTGGGCTGGTCAGCCTGGCCGTCGAAGGAGCCCTGCTCCTGTTGTCGGTGCCGCTCTTCGTGCGGAGCTTGCGCCCGGAACCAAGAGTTTCGGGAAGCATCGGAGACTAGTTCGGGAGATCGCGTATGCGGACCGGGGCTGAGCTGGCGAGACGCTGACGTGCGTGTTCTCGGGCTGTTCGCCGAGGTTCCCCGTTGTTCCCCGCCGGTCGCTGCCGGGTCGGGCACGCAAGGGGCACAGGTGGCCTTCTCCGGCCCTTGCGGGTCGCCAGTGCCTTCCCGTCCGGCTGAGCGCAGTTGGCGCCCCACACTGTCAGTGGAGCGGCGAGATGGGCTGGGCGTGCACCATCGGGCGCCGTAGGCTCCGGGTCGGCTGGGACGGCTCGGGCAGGGGGAACTATGCGTCGGTGGCTCCTTGAGCGCACGTGGAACTGGAGCGTGCGGCGGAAGGTCACGGTCTACCTGATCTCGCAAGCCCTGCTGCTGTGCGTGTTCCTTGCTGTGGTGATGGGCGGGGGCATCGGTGTGTCGCTCCCTGGTTTGGTCGCGCTGTGGTGTGGTCCTGCGCTGGGCGGGCTCGTGGGAGTTCGGCGAGGCGCGAGGGATTCATCCGCCGTGCCTTCTGGGCCCGGCGACATCGACGCTGGACGTTGACCACGCGGTCGGCGGACCAAGTCAAGCCCACGGGGCCGTCCATCGGTGGAGGACAGCCCCGTGCGGTACTCAGGTTTTGAGGTTTGGCCTCATCCTTGTCAGGTCGATCATGGGGCATCGGCAACGTCGGCCGGCCGGCCGGTGTCCTTGGCTGATCGTCCGTTGTGATTCGGCGTTGGTCGGCGCTGCCCGTACCTGTTGGTGTCAGCCGTTGATGTCAGCCGACCGACTCAGCGTTGTCGGTTGCCTCGGCCAGAATGCGCGGCATGAGCATCAAAATGCAGCTGCGCGCCATGCCGGAGTCCGAGATCCGAGAGGACTGGGCTTGGCTGGAGGAGTTCATGGGGGCCGCCGGGGACTTCGACCGCTTCCAGGCCGAGCGCCGGGCCGGAACAGCCGAAGTCGTGGAGTACCACTTTCCCGCCCTCCATGAGGTCTACGAAGCGGCGTACACCCTGCAGGGCTCTCCTGACTGGGAGCTTCCGGTCTTCGGGGGCAGTCCTGTGTACCACGCCACCCACGACCAGCCGCCGTTTCTGATACTCCGCCCCGCCCAGGTGCGCGAAGTAGCGGACTTCCTGGCTGCGGTTTCCTTCGATGCTCTTTGGGACGCGGCCCGGCCGAAGGTCCTGCCCCCCTTCTCTGCCTTCGACGAGGCTGAGGTCAAGGGCTGGTTCCCACCCACCACACCGACCTGCAGGCCTTCTACACCCGGACCGTCCCCACGGGGCACGCCGTCGTCAAGGCCTTCTGGTACTGAACCGCAGTCTTCTCCTCGGCTCGCGGGCTCAGGCATGGCGGTACCGGTGCCGCAGATCCAAACGGGTGACCGCGCGAGTCGTCCGAGGGCTCCCTGGAGCTCTCGGAACAACCCATCGACCAGAGCCACGGCCCAGGAGCCGTAGCTCTTCCAGCGGTGGGACATCCGGCAGTACGGACGCGGTCCGCGCCGCCCGCCCTGGTCGATCAGGGTGTCACACCATCGGCACGGCAGCTCACCCCGGTACCTGCCGTCGTCCCCCAGCCGTGCCTGCACCGTGGCGGAGCCCTACCCACGGGTGCACGCGCCGGACAGGGCGGCGGGGAACGGCGGCGGACGTGCTCGGGGCGGTCGGGCCCTCCTCCGACGGGGCGAGCCCCCGCGTCCGGCGGGACGCGGGGGCTCGAAGAGGTCCGGGGCCGACGGGGTCAGCTGCCGACGAACACGACCAGCAGCAACCACACCACCGGGGCCGTGGGCAGCAGGGAGTCCAGGCGGTCCATGATGCCGCCGTGGCCGGGGAGCAGGGTGCCCATGTCCTTGATGCCCAGGTCCCGCTTGATCATGGACTCGCCCAGGTCGCCGAGAGTGGCGCTGACGGCGACCGCGAGGCCGAGCAGCAGCCCCTGCCACCAGGTGCCGTCGTCGATCAGGAACTGCATGCACAGCGCGCCCGCCGCCATCGCGAACCCGACCGCGCCCAGCAGGCCCTCGCGGGTCTTGCCGGGGCTGATGCGCGGGGCGAGCTTGTGCGTGCCGAAGCGCCAGCCGACGGCGTACGCACCGGTGTCACTTATGACAGTGAGCAGCAGGAACACCAGGACCCGCCAGTGCCCGTCGTCCGCGGCCAGCATCATCGTGACGAAGGTCGCCAGGAACGGCACGTAGAACGCGGCGAAGATCCCCGCAGTGACGTCCCTGAGGTAGTTCTCGGGCGGTTGGGCCATCCGCCAGACCAGCACCGCCAGCGCGGTGAACGCCATGGCGACCCACGCGCCCTCGGCGCCCCGGACGTACCCGGCGACGACCATGGCGGCGCCGCCGAGCGCGAGCGGCACGAGCGGCGCCCGGATCCCCTTGCGCTCCTCCAGCCGCTTGGTCAGCTCCCACAGGCCCACCACGACTGCGGCCGCGACGACGCCGACGAAGACCGCCTTGACGACGAACAGCGACACGACGATCACAGCGCCGAGCCCGACACCGACCCCTATGGCGGCGCCCAGGTCGCGTCCCGCGCTCTTCTTCTGCGGCGGGGGCGCCGGCTGCGGGGCGTCGGGCATGGGCTCCGGATTCTGCGGCATCTCCCCCGGATGGGGGCGCGCCCGCGTCGTCTCGTCTGGGAACAGAGGGCCGCCCAGCCGAGCGGTCCCCCGGCCCATGTCCTGATCGGCACCGTGTTCGGGCAGGTCGGGCACGATGGGCATGGGGCGAGTCTGCTGCGCGTAGTGCGCATCGTACGTGGGAGCCGCCGGGACAGCTCCCTGGGCGGACCCCTGCTCGGGCGGCCCCCAGTACCCGGCCTGCGGCGGCGCCCCCCAGGAAGAGTCGTTCATCAGACTTCGAGCAGTTCCGCTTCCTTGTGCTTCAGGAGCTCGTCCACCTGCGCGACGTACTTCGCGGTGGTGTCGTCGAGCTCCTTCTCCGCACGGCGGCCCTCGTCCTCGCCGACCTCGCCGTCCTTGATCATCTTGTCGATGCCGTCCTTGGCCTTGCGGCGCACGGCACGGATGGAGACCTTGGCGTCCTCTCCCTTGGCCTTGGCGACCTTGATGAACTCGCGGCGGCGCTCCTCGGTGAGCTCGGGGAACACCACGCGGATGATATTGCCGTCGTTGCTCGGGTTGACGCCCAGGTCGGAGTCGCGGATGGCCTGTTCGATGTTGCGCAGGGCGCTCTTGTCGAACGGCGTCACCACGGCCATGCGCGGCTCGGGCACGGAGAACGAGGCCAGCTGGTTGATCGGCGTCAGTGCGCCGTAGTAGTCAGCCACGATCTTGTTGAACATCGCCGGGTGCGCACGACCGGTGCGGATCGCGGCGAAGTCCTCCTTGGCGACCACGACGGCCTTCTCCATTTTCTCCTCGGCCTCGAGGAGGGTCTCTTCGATCACCACTTGCTCCTGCGTGTCTTGAGTAGGCCCGGCAGCGGTTCCCTGGCGGGGCGGCGGCCGGCTGCGTCGCGTCTTCTTCCTGCACGGTTCCCGACCGGCGGGACGTTGTCCATCCCCCGGCCCGGCCCGGTCCGTCCGCTCCCAGGAGTGTCCTGACTCGGACGGGTGGTTCTGGTCCGGTCAGTTCCGGTCCGTCTGGTCACCCACAAGTGTGCCGATCTTCTCACCCTTGACGGCGCGCGCGATATTGCCCTCCGTCAGCAGTTCGAAGACGACGATCGGGAGCTTGTTGTCGCGGCACAGGGTGATGGCCGTGGCGTCGGCGACCTTCAGGTCACGCGTGATGACCTCCCCGTACCCGAGGTGGTCGAACTTCACCGCGTCGGGGTTGGTCTTCGGGTCGGAGTCGTAGACCCCGTCCACACCGTTCTTGCCCATCAGCAGCGCCTCGGCGTCGATCTCCAGGGCGCGCTGGGCGGCGGTGGTGTCGGTGGAGAAGTACGGCATGCCCATACCGGCGCCGAAGATGACCACTCGGCCCTTCTCCAGGTGCCGTACGGCTCGCAGGGGGATGTAGGGCTCCGCGACCTGGCCCATGGTGATGGCGGTCTGCACCCTGCAGTCCACGCCTTCCTTCTCCAGGAAGTCCTGGAGCGCCAGGCAGTTCATCACGGTGCCCAGCATGCCCATGTAGTCGGAGCGGGCCCGGTCCATGCCGCGCTGCTGCAGTTCCGCGCCGCGGAAGAAGTTGCCGCCGCCGATGACGGCGGCGATCTGCGCGCCGTCACGGACGACCGCCGCGATCTCGCGTGCCACAGCGTGCACCACGTCGGGATCGACGCCCAGGCCGCCGCCACCGGAGAATGCCTCTCCGGACAGCTTCAGCAGAAACCGGCCGCGTACTTTGCCGTCGTCGCTCTTCTCGGCCTTGGTGGTCATGGGGATCCCGCCTCTTTCACGTGTTGCACATGCGAAGGAGGCCACTGCCGGCGGGGTGTGCTTCGCATCCCATGCGGCAATGGCCTCCTCGTCAGATCTGCTGTCACCCGGCACGCGCACGTGCGTGACGGCGTGTCCGAACGACTGCTGACGACCCTATCGGGGTCGCGCGCCCGTCGCGGTACGGACTCAGATGCCGACCTTGATGCGCGTGAAGCGCTTCAGGGTGACACCGGCCTCGTCCAGGACCTGCTGGACGGACTTCTTGTTGTCCAGCGCGTAGGGCTGGCCGAGCAGCGTGGCGTCCTTGAAGAAGCCGTTGAGGCGACCCTCGACGATCTTCGGCAGGGCGGCCTCGGGCTTGCCCTCGGCGCGGGTGGTCTCCTCGGCGACGCGGCGCTCGGTCTCGATGACCTCGGCCGGCACGTCCTCCTTGGAGAGGTAGTTCGGCGCGAACGCGGCGATGTGCTGGGCGACGCCCTTGGCGACCTCGGCATTCGGCTTGTCGAATTCGACGAGGACACCGATCTGCGGGGGCAGGTCGGGCATCGTGCGGTGCATGTACGCCGCCACGTAGCCGTCGGTGAACTGGGCGAAGCGGTCCAGGACGATCTTCTCGCCCAGGTTGGCGTTGGCCTCGTCGACGAACGCCTGGACGGTCTTGCCGGCCTCGATCTCGGAGGCGAGCAGGGCCTCGATGTCGGCCGGGGAGGTCTTGGCGACGTGCTCGGCGATGGCGGTGGCCACGCCCTGGAACTTCTCGCCCTTGGCGACGAAGTCCGTCTCGCACTTCAGCTCCACGAGGACGCCGGAGGCGTTGTCGTCGGCGATGATCGAGACCACGGCGCCGTTCTCGGCGGAGCGGCCCTCGCGCTTGGCGACGCCCTTCTGGCCCTTGATACGGAGCGCCTCGACGGCCTTCTCGACGTTGCCCTCGGCCTCGTCCAGCGCCTTCTTGCAGTCCATCATGCCGGCGCCGGTGAGCTCCCGGAGCTTCTTGACGTCGGCGGCGGTGTAGTTCGCCATGAGTCTGTGAGTCTTTCTCGAAGTCTGGAGGTTCGGAGATCTGCGGGTCCGCGATCTACGTGTAGACGCAGAGCGCGGACTCACCGCTGACCTACGGGTGAACGGCGGGAGCAGACTTCATGTGGCCCGCTCCCGCCGTATCCGCACGGACGGGCCGGTCAGGCCTGCTCGGCCTCGGCGGCCGGGGCGGCGTCGGCCGCGGGGGCCTCGGTCGCGGGGGCCTCGGTCGCGGGGGCCTCGGTCGCGGGGGCCTCAGCCGCGGGGGCTTCGGCCGGCTTCTCGGCCTCGGCGGCGGCCGGGGTCTCGTCGGCCTTCTTCTCGCCCTCGAGCAGGTCGCGCTCCCACTCGGCGAGGGGCTCGCCGGCGGCCTTCTCGCCCTTGCCCTCGGTGGCGACACCGGAGCGGGCGATGAGGCCCTCGGCGACCGCGTCGGCGATCACGCGGGTGAGCAGGGTGACCGAGCGGATCGCGTCGTCGTTGCCCGGGATCTTGTAGTCGACCTCGTCGGGGTCGCAGTTGGTGTCGAGGATGGCGACGACCGGGATGTTGAGCTTCCGGGCCTCACCGACCGCGATGTGCTCCTTCTTGGTGTCCACGATCCAGACGGCGCTGGGCACCTTCTGCATCTCGCGGATACCGCCGAGGGTCTTCTCCAGCTTGGCCTTCTCGCGGGAGAGGACCAGCAGCTCCTTCTTGGTGAGGCCGGAGGCGGCCACGTCCTCGAAGTCGATCTGCTCGAGCTCCTTGAGGCGCTGCAGACGCTTGTAGACGGTCGAGAAGTTGGTGAGCATGCCGCCCAGCCAGCGCTGGTTGACGTAGGGCATGCCGACGCGGGTGGCCTGCTCGGCGATGGCCTCCTGCGCCTGCTTCTTCGTACCGACGAACATGACCGTGCCGCCGTGGGCGACCGTCTCCTTGACGAACTCGTAGGCGCGGTCGATGTACGACAGCGACTGGAGTAGGTCGATGATGTAGATGCCGTTGCGCTCGGTGAAGATGAAGCGCTTCATCTTCGGGTTCCAACGGCGGGTCTGGTGACCGAAGTGGACGCCGCTTTCCAGCAGCTCCCGCATCGTGACGACGGCCATGGCCGTATCTCCTTGGGTTTCTCGGTTGTGCCGCGGGAGCCGGCGGTTCCCGCGCCTGACGCCCACGACGCGCCGTTGCCACAGAGGACCGAGGGGCGCTGACACCGGGAGCGGTCGTAACCGTGCGGTCGTGACCGGACCTGATGTCGGGGCGTGCGAAGTCGACCCGGTGACCCGGATCGCCACCCAGAAGTGTACGGGACCCACGGGGCGCCGGGTGACGTCGTTGTCCACAACCGGCCGGTGGTCCACAGGTCCCGGCGGTGATCACGGATCTCGGGGAGGCTCCCCGCATGCGAGTGAGCCGATTTCTGAGGACGTGTGCGCGCATGGCCGTCCTGCTGGTCCTGACTCCGACGGCGCTGCTGTCACCACCGCCGCCTTCGCTGCCGTTGCTCGTGGCTCGGACGGGTGGCACGGCTCCGCCGGATGCCGGCACTGATACCGCTGATACTGCTGATACCGCCGACACCGGTTCCGGTGCCGGGGCGGCGGATCCCGGGTCCGGGGTGCCGGCCGTCGGGCGGGCCTGGCCCGTGGGGGTGCGGCCCCGGGTGCTGCGCGGCTGGGAACCGCCGGAGACCAGGTACGGACGCGGGCACCGCGGTGTGGACCTGGCGGCGGCGCCGGGGACCCCGGTACGGGCGGTGGCGGCGGGCCGGGTCTCCTACGCCGGCCCGGTGGCCGGCCGGGGCGTCGTCTCGGTGGAGCTGTCCGGCACGGGGGCCCCACCTCTGCGTACGACCTACGAGCCGGTCCTGCCGTCGGTGGAGGAAGGGGCCGAGGTGGCACCGGGCGAGGTGATCGGCACGGTGGCGGCCACGGGCTCCCACTGCACGGCTCCCTGCCTGCACTGGGGCCTGCTGAGAGCGGACGTCTACCTCAACCCGCTCGCCCTGCTCCCGCCCCACCTGCTCGGCGGCCCCTCAAGGCTCCTCCCGGTCCTCGGCGTACCGCTGCCGGAGTGACCGGGGCACCGGAGAAGCGGGGCCAGGGCCGGACGGATCAGGGCCGGACGCCCCGGAGGGTCATGGCGACCGCCGCCTCTGTGATCGTCTCGGGGTTCTCCGCGGCGCCCAGTTCGATCCGGCGCACGGCGGCGTCGACCACGCCCTGGAGCAGCATCGCCGCGAGCCGGGGCTGTTCGTGGCCCAGTTCACCCAGCGCCTCGACGATCATCGCGACGAGTCCGCCGTGCGCCGCGCGGATCTTCTCCCGGGCACCCGCGTCGAGTTCGCTCGCGGAGATGGCCACCACGGCCCGGTGACGCCGGTCCCCGACCAGTTCCAGCTGCTTGCGGACGTACGCCTCGACCTTGGCCTCGGCGCCCTCGACCGCGGCCATCGCGAACTCGACCTCGGCCGCCCAGACCGGGAAGTCGACCTCGCACAGCTCCTCGACGACGGCCGCGCGGGAGCGGAAGTACTCGTACACGGAGGAGCGCGCCAGGCCGGTGCGCTCGGCGAGGGCAGGGAAGGTCAGCGCCTCCGTACCGCCCTCGGACAGCAGGGAGCGTGCCGCGTCCAGCAGGGCGGCTCGCTGCATCGACCGGTGCTCGGCCACGGAGGCCGCTCGAATCCTTGGCACGCCCACCACTTTACGGACGCCCCGCACGAGGGGGGAGTCCCCAGACCGAAACCGCAGGTGGGACGGGTGCCCCTGCAGCCTGCCGAGCGGCCGGTTCAGCCGCTGAAGCTCGCCAGTTTCGCCCTCAGCTGGAGTACGGACTTGGTGTGGATCTGGCTGACCCTGCTCTCCGTGACCCCCAGCACATGGCCGATCTCGGCCAGGGTGAGCCCCTCGTAGTAGTACAGCGTGACCACGGTCTTCTCCCGCTCCGGGAGCGTGTTGATCGCCCGTGCGAGGAACCTTCGCAGCTCCCGGCCCTCGGCCACCTCCACCGGGTTGTCGGCGGCGGTGTCCTCCAGGGTGTCCATCAGGCTGAGCCGGTCGCCGCTGTCGCCCCCTGCGTGCAGCAGCTCCTCCAGGGCGACGACGTTCGCGAGGGACAGCTGGCTGAAAACCGCGTGCAGCTCCTCCACGGCGATACCCATCTCGCCGGCGACCTCGCTCTCCGTCGGCGTGCGCCTGAGCCGGGCCTCCAGCGTCGCGTAAGCCCGCTCGACGTTGCGCGCCTTCTGCCGCACCGAGCGCGGAATCCAGTCCAGGGCCCGCAGCTCGTCGATCATCGCGCCCCTGATGCGGGTGATCGCGTAGGTCTCGAACTTGATCTCCCGGTCGACGTCGAACTTCTCGATCGCGTCGATCAGTCCGAACACCCCGGAGGAGACGAAGTCCGCCTGGTCCACATTGGGCGGCAGCCCCACGCTGACCCGGCCCGCGACGTACTTCACCAACGGCGAGTAGTGCAGGATCAGCTGCTCCCGCAGTCGCTCGTCCCCCGTCGCCTTGTACGACCGCCACAGCTCGTCGAGCGTCGAGGGAGCGGGCGGTCGCACGCTGCCACCGTCACGGGCGGCTGGGGGGATCGCCGCCCGGTCGGACCCGGAGGTGTGCTGGGGCATTCGTCGCCTTGTGCCGTTCTGCAGCGGACCGTCGCCGTCTGCGTGAGCTGTCTGTCCGATACCGAGCCGCCCGTCTGTGCCTGCCCGGATCGCCTGCCGTGGTGCCCTTCCGTGCTGTCTTTCCGTATCGGGACGCTTGTGAGCGTAGCGTGACTGTGGAGTCGCGGTGCGCGAAGAAGTGAGGTCGGGGCGCGCGTGGAGGTGTCCCGACCCCGGCCCCACCGGGCCGCACTCGTCGCTCTGCGTGTTCACCCGGGTGTCCCAACTGACGTATTTTCCAAGGGACGTGGACGTTCCCCCGGACGGCCGAACACACTCCGTCAGTGATCATCGGAGCCGTCCCCGACCGGGATCACCGCCTGGCGTGTCAACTTCCAGTCGTCGCCGTGTCGTTCGACGTATCCAAGTGCTCGCAGTTCGTACAGTCTCGCGATCGCGTCGTCGCGGGTGGTGCGCGCACCGCGCGCGATCCCGTCCACCCCGGACGCCACCCGCGCCGGCAGCGCGTCGAGGACCTGGCGGGTGGCCGGATCCAGCAGGTCGCGGGGCAGTACCGGGCCGCGCCGGTCCGGGGCCAGTTCGCCCATGTCTCCGACCAGCTCGATGACCTCCGCGGCGTCGGTGACCAGCACCGCCTCCTGCCGCAGCAGTTCGTGCACCCCGGCGGAGCGCCCACTGGTGGCCGGCCCGGGCACCCCCATCGTGTGGCGTCCCAGGCGCCGGGCCGCCCTGGCGGTCACCAGGGAGCCGCTGCGGTGGGCGGCCTCGACGACCACGGTGCCCCGGGTGAGCGCGGCGATGACCCGGTTGCGGAGGATGAATCTGCTCGGCGTCGGGTGCTCACCGGGCGGCAGCTCGCCGATCACCAGCCCCTGTTCCGCAATCCTGGTGATCAGTCCGGTGTGTCCGCGCGGGTAGGGCCGGTCGACTCCGCAGGCGAGTACGGCGACGGTGGCGCCGCCCGAGCCGAGCGCACCGCGGTGGGCGGCGCCGTCGACCCCGTAGGCGCCGCCGGAGACCACGACCCAGCCGCGTTCGGCGAGTTCGGCGGAGAGAGTGGCAGCCATGTGGGCGCCGTACTCGGTGCAGGCGCGGGCGCCGACGACGGCGACCGAGCGCAGCGCCCACATCCGCAGGTCGGCCGGGCCGCGCACCCACAGCCCGAGGGGCCGGCCGTCCCCCAGGTCGTCGAGCTGCCGGGGCCACTCGGCCGTCCCGGGGCACACGAACCGTGTCCCGGCGTCCCGCGCGACGGCGAGATCCCGGTCCGGTTCGGCCCGCGCGCTCCGCGCCAGCAGTCCGACCCACCGCCGGCCGCTCACCCCCGGCAGCGGCTCGGCTCCCTCCCGCAGCCGTGACACCACTTCCCGCGCGCCCAGTTCCCGCACCCACCGCCCACCGGTCTCGTCGCCGGGTTCGAGGACACGGGTGAGGAAGATCCGGGCGAGGAACTCGTCACCGCGGCCGTCGGCCGGTTCATGGCCGGGCCGCCCGCCCGCGGGCTCGTCGGCGCGGCTCATGTCAGCGCTCCGATGGCCATGGGCACGCCGCGGGGGACACCGGTGCGCAGTTGCAGCGCGAGGGCGACGTCCGTGACGTCGGGCCGGTCGTGGCCGACCAGGTCGGCGACGGTCCAGGCGACCCGCAGCACCCGGTCGAGTCCGCGGGCGCTGAGCACACCGCGCTCCAGGCTCCGCTCGGCGTCCTCCAACGCGCCGGGCGCCGCGTGCCAGCGGCGGCGCAGCTCCCGTCCGGGGATGTCGCCGTTGGTGCGCCACGGGGTGCCGGCGAGCCGCGCGGCGGCGCGCTCGCGGGCCGCGCGCACCCGGTCGGCGACCGTGGCGGTGGATTCACCGCGGGCCCCGTCGGCGGTCAGTTCGGCACGTGTGACGCGCTCGGCCTCGACCCGCAGGTCGACCCGGTCGAGCAGCGGGCCGGACAGCCGGGCCTGGTAGCGGCGGATCAACGAGGGCGGGCACTCGCACAGGGCCTCCTTCGGCGAGAAGCGGCCGCAGGGACAGGGGTTGGCGGCGAGCACCATCAGGAACCTCGCCGGGAAGCGCACCACGCCGGAACTGCGCGCGAGGACGACGTGCCCGGCCTCCAGCGGCTGACGCAGGGCGTCCAGGGCACGGCCGCCGAACTCGGGGGTCTCGTCCAGGAAGAGCACACCCCGGTGCGCGAGGGACACCGCTCCGGGCCGGGCGATTCCGGGGCCGCCGCCGACGAGCGCCTGCATCGTGGCCGAGTGGTGCGGGGCGCAGTAGGGGGCGGTGTCGATCAGGGGCTTGCCCGGGGGCAGCAGGCCGGCCACCGAGTGCACCGCCGTGACCTCCAGCGACTCCTGCCGGTCGAGCGGGGGCAGGAGCGAGGGCAGCCGCTCCGCGAGCATGGTCTTGCCCGCGCCCGGCGGTCCTTCGAGGAACAGGTGGTGCCCGCCGGCCGCCGCCACCTCCACCCCGGTCCGCGCCGGAAGCTGGCCGACGACGTCGGCGAGATCGGCAAGGTCGCAGCCGGGGTCGTAGTGGGCCGCGCCGGCGCTGTGCATGCCGGTGGCCGCGCCGGTGCCGGGGACCCGTAGCCCGGCCAGGAGCGGATCGGGCCGCCCCTGGCCACCGGGTTCCTCCTCGGGTACGGGTTCGTCGGTGAGTACGGCGATCAGCTGGCGCAGGCTGCGGATGCCCAGCACCGACACACCCGGCACCAGCGAGGCCTCGGCGGCGGCGCACTCGGGCACCACCACCTGTTCGTACCCCGCGTCGGCCGCCGCGATGACCGCGGGCAGCGTGCCCCGGACCGGTCGCACTCTGCCGTCCAGTCCCAGCTCACCGATCATCACGAGGTCGGCGAGCACCCGCGGGTCGATCCGCTCGGCGGCGCCCAGGACGGCACTGGCGACGGCCAGGTCGAAGCCACTGCCGGCCTTCGGCACCGATGCCGGGCTGAGTCCCACGGTGAGCTTCTTCTGCGGCCACTCCGCACCGGAGTTGACCACGGCGGCCCTGACCCGGTCCCGGCTCTCCGTCAGGCTCTTGTCCGGCAGCCCCACCAGGGTGAACGCCGCCACTCCCGGTTCCAGGTCGGCCTGGACCTCCACGACCACGCCCTCGACGCCCACCAGCGCCACCGAGCAGGTACGGGCGAACCCCATCTCAGGCCACCCCCCGGACGTGCTCGACCCGGGGCGCGCCCCGCTCCGGCAGCAGGACGCCGATCAGGTCGATGCGGACGCCACCGGGCGGTGCTCCCCCGTGCGCCTGGAGCCAGCGCTGCGCCAGGTCCCGCAGGCGGCTCGCCTTGGCCGGATCGACGGCCGCCATGGGGTGCTGGAAGGACGCGGCCCTGCGGGTCTTCACCTCGCAGACGACGAGGACGTCCCCGTCCCTGGCCACGATGTCGATCTCGCCGGTTCTGCCGCAGCGCCAGTTGCGCTCCAGGACCGTCATTCCGGCCTGCGCCAGCCGCCGCGCGGCCAGCGCCTCGCCGTACCTGCCGAGTGCGCTGCGTGCCTGCTGGGTGTTCATGTCGGCACCACCTCCGGCACCAACCGTCACGCAGTCGGCCGCCCGAAGTGGATCTTGGTGGACAAACCGGCGGTTGTGGACAACTCCGTCACCCGCCGGGGGCTCCTGTCATCCGCCGGGGAGCTCCAGGTCGCTCTTGTTGAGCTCCTCGATGTTCACGTCCTTGAACGTGAGGACGCGCACCTGTTTCACGAACCTGGCCGGCCGGTACATGTCCCAGACCCAGGCGTCCGCCATGGACACCTCGAAGAACACCTCGCCCTGGACCGAGTGCACCTGCATCTCGTAGTCGTTGGTCAGGTAGAAGCGGCGCTCGGTCTCGATCACGTATTTGAACAGACCGACGACGTCGCGGTACTCCCGGTAGAGCTTGAGCTCCATCTCGGTCTCGTACTTCTCGAGGTCCTCGGCGCTCATGGCATGTTCCCCTTCACCCGTGCGATCCCACCATTGTGCGCCAGTCCCAGGGGCCTCCGTTCTCTGAAGCCGGTCTGCCCTGCCGGACAGTTCCCGGGACCTTTCACTGGACGATCTCGGTGTCGAGGGTCACGGGTCCGGCCGGAGGGCCCTCCTCGAGCAGCGTGCGCAGCAGTTCGGCGAGTCTGGTCGGGTACACCGTCTCATGCGCCCGCGCCAGTTCCGGGCACGTCCACCAGCGCGCTCCGGCGACACTGCGCTGCTCCAGTTCGGTCAGCGCCGTGGCTTTGGTGGCCGTTCGGGTGGTGCGGGCGAGGTAGTACCACTCGTCCTGGTCCCAGCGGCGGCCCGCGAACGGGAAGGAGCACTGCCTCCGCCACAGCACGGGCCCCAGCTCCACCTCGGTGATGCCGGTCTCCTCCGCGAGTTCCCGCAGCGCGGCCTGCTTCCGGGTCTCGTCGCCCTCCACGCCGCCGCCGGGTGTGAACCACCAGTCGTCGGTCGGGTCGTCCGGTTCATGACCGTGCAGCAGCAGGATGCGGTCCCGCGGGTCGAGCAGCACCACGCGGGCGACCCTGCGCAGCCCGCCGTCGTAGGAGTCCTCGGCCGGGCGGACCGGCTCAGCGGCCACCGGACGCCCCCACGGCCGCCTTCCGCGCCCGGGAGGATCCGGCCCGCTCGGCGAGGGGACCGTACGCGGCGCCGCCGAAGATGAGTACCGCGCCGGCGATCACCAGGGCGACGACCGCCCGCAGCGGCCCCGGCGAAGAGAGGGCACCGAGTTCCTCGAAGCCGGTGGGGGCCCTCAGCATGCCCTCCATCGGCCAGACCACGGCGTCGACCCGGGCCTGGACGGCTTTGCGGGAGACGGTGCCGTTCGCGGCGTCGGTGAGATGGGAGGTGGAGTCCACGGAACCGGCGCGCTCGTCACCGAGCAGAAACAGTCGGCCCGTCGGCACGGTCACTTCCGGGAAGCCGCTGAACCCGGCCACCTCGTCCTCGGAGAGATAGGGTTCGTCGATCTTCGTACCGTTGACCTCCAGCCGGCCGTCCTCGCAGCAGGAGACGGTGTCGCCGCCGACGGCGACCACCCGCTTGAGGACCGGTACGTTCGCCCAGTTCACGTCCTCGAAGACCACGACGTCACCGCGGCGGACGTCACCGCTGTCGATGCGCTGGGCCAGCACCCGGTCACCGGCGCCGATCGTCGGCGCCATCGAGGTGGTGGGCACGGTGTAAGGCCGGTACACGAGCGCTCCCCAGGCGAACCCGCCGAGGAAGAGCACCATGCCCAGCGCCACGGCCAGTGAGGACAGGCGCTGCCCGGTCCGACCGCCCGCCGGGCCCCGGCCCGCACCGTCGCCCCGCGAAGCCGTACGCGTCGTGCTCCGACCAGTCATGGACGGCACCCTACCCGGCGGTACCGAACCGGGTCAGCCCCTCCTCGGCGGCGCTCAGCGCTCGCCGCCCCCACCGGGCCTGCGCCGCCACAGCACCAGCGGCACGACGCCCATCAGCGCGAGCCCCTGGGGCGCCACCGACAGGGCCGCCCCGACCGACGCCTCGTTGTTCAGCCCGGGCTGGTCGAAGGTGGCCGGGACCTCGAGGTAGTCCCAGCGGCTGACCGGCCAGCCGATGACGACGGCACGGCCGACGACTTCCTGCACCGGGACCATGCCGTGGTTCTCGTCGGCCTGGTTGTACCGGGAGTCCCGGGAGTTCTGCCGGTGGTCGCCCATGACCCAGATGTGCCCCGCGGGCACCACGACCCTGAACTGGCCGCCCTGGTCGTCCTGGCTGCACGGTGTGTTGCCCGGATAGACGTACGACGCCTCGTTCAGGGCGACGCCGTTGACCGTCAGCGGCCCGGTGCCCTTGCACTCGACGACGTCTCCGCCGACCCCGACGACCCGCTTGATCAGGTCCTTCTCCTCCACGGACGGCATCAGGCCGATCCAGCTGAGGATCTTCTGCAACGCGTTGGCCTCCGGCGTCGGCTCGCCCGCCAACCAGTTGTCGGGGTCGTGGAAGACCACGACCTCGCCGCGCTCGGGCTCGGAACCGAACCAGGGGGTGAGCTTGTCGACCAGGACGCGGTCACCCTGCTGGAGGGTGTTCTGCATCGAGTCCGACGGGATCGAGAACGCCTGCAGCAGGAATGTCTTGATCAGCAGCGCCAGCACCAGCGCGATACCGACCAGGATGGGCAGTTCCTTCCAGAAGGAGCGCGGCTTCTTCTCCTGGCGGGGCGAATCGCCCGACCCCTGGTCCCCGGTCCTCGTCCGGTCGTCGCTCACGCTGCCCTCCTCGACCGCCGGGGAGTCATTCCCGGAGGTCGCGGCGCTGTCCCCGGCCGGGCCCTCCGGTTCCGCGGGCCGATCGCGGTGCTCCTCGCCGTCGGCTCCGGATCGTGCGCCAACCGCCACATCCCCCACGCCAGCTCCTCACTCTGTGCCGCCGCCTGCCCCATGCGCGGCGCAGGCCCACCACTCCCATAACGAGCGGGAGTTCCGCAGGGCTCGGGAGCTGAACCATTCCGTTCGAATGGTTCTGGGCAACCCTATGCGACAGCGGGGCGGCAACGCTCGACCCGCGTGTCGGGTCCGCCACGGACGCATAGGTTTCTGGTTCGTCCAGAGTGTTCCAGTGAGCGAACGGCCAGGCGATGACCATGGCCCGGCCCACCACCTCCTCCTCGGAGACGGTGCCGCCGTAGTCGGTGTCCTGGTGGGAACGGGAATCGGCGGAGTTGGACCGGTGGTCGCCCATCACCCACAGGCGCCCCTCGGGCACGGTGACCTCGAACGGCGTCGTGGAGGGGGCGTTGCCCGGGTAGAGGTAGTCGCCCTCCTCCAGGGGTACGCCGTTGACGGTGACCCGGCCCTGTGTGTCACAGCACTTGACCTGGTCGCCGCCGACTCCGACGACCCGCTTGATGAGGTCCTTCTCGTTCTCCGACGGCAGCAGCCCGATGAAGGTGAGCCCGTCCTTGACCTGCTTGACGCCGACCGGATCGTCCCTCGTGGGAGTGGTCTGCTCGTCCTGCAGCCAGCCGCCGGGGTCCTTGAACACGACGACGTCCCCGCGCTGCGGCTTGGAGCCGAACCACGGGGTGAGCTTGTCGACCAGGACGCGGTCGCCGACCTGGATCGTCTGCTCCATGGAGCCGGACGGGATGACGAAGGCCTGGACGAGGAACGTCTTCAGCACCAGCGCTATCACGACGGCGACCCCGATCAGGAGCGGTATCTCCTTGACCGCGCCGCGCCTGCGCCGCCGTTTGACCTTCCGCTGGAGCTTGCGCCGGTCGGCCCGGCTCCTCCCGTCGGCCGCGCTGACCGCGCGGCGAGCGCCGGTGGGCAGCAGGTTCTCCGCGGCGCTCACCGGGACGCCGCGGGGTTTGCCGCGGTTACCCATGGGCCCCCTCCCCGGGGTGCGCCGCGTTCGTCCCCGGTGCCGGCACGCGCGCGTAGGCGTCGGGACGGTGCAGCCGGGTGGTGCGGTCGAAGGGCGAGACGATCCAGTCGGCGCGGCCGATCACCGCGCTCACCGGGATCATGCCGCCGCCGGGCGATCCGAGGTGGTCGCGGGAGTCGCTGGAGTCGCTGCGGTGATCACCGAGGACGAACAGGCGCCCCTCGGGCACGACCACGTCGAAGGGGACGGTGGAGGCGCTCTCGCCGGGGAACAGGAAGCCCGACTCGTCGACCGACCGACCGTTCACCAGGATCCTCCCCTCCCTGTCGCAGCAGACCACGTGGTCCCCACCCACACCGACAACGCGCTTGATGTAGTCGGTGTCCCCGAAATACCCGGTGCCGTCGAACACAACCACGTCGCCACGTTGCGGCCCGGCTCCGAAACGGTATGCCGACTTCAGTACGAGAACGCGGTCCCCGGCCCTCAACGAGGGCTCCATCGATCCGCTGGGGATCTGGAACGGCCGTGCCACGAACGTGCTGAGCGCGAACAGGAGCAGCAGCACCGACAGCAGGGTCGCGGTGATCCATCCTCCGGGGAGCCCGCCCACGAGACGCGGCACCAACGAGGAGCGCGACCGTTCCTCCGGACCCGGGGCCTCCGAGGTCTCCTCGGGTCCGACCGGGTGGGAGGAGCGGTCGCGCTCCGTCGACTGTGCTTCGGTGTCCATCGAGGCCAGATGTTATCCGGCCTCGGGCTCACCTCGGAAAAGCGCTCAGTTCTCGCGCTTCTCCTTGATCTTCGCCGCCTTGCCGCGCAGGTCACGCAGGTAGTACAGCTTGGCGCGACGGACGTCACCCTTGGTGACGAGCTCGATCTTCTCCACGATCGGGGTGTGCACCGGGAAGGTGCGCTCGACGCCGACGGAGAAGGAGACCTTGCGGACCGTGAAGGTCTCGCGCACGCCGGCACCCTGGCGGCGGATCACCACGCCCTTGAACTGCTGCACACGAGTGCGGTTGCCCTCGATGACGCGCACGTGGACGTTGACGGTGTCACCGGGACGGAAGGCCGGGATGTCGCTGCGCAGCGACGCGGAGTCGACGGAGTCGAGCAGGTGAGACATTTCGTCTGCTTTCTTCGCTGATGCCGCAGGTCATCAACGGCAACTAGGGATTCGGATCCAGGGTGTGCGCTTCGAGGCGGGCGTCGTGTCCCCCTGCGGCAGGGGCGCACGCCGGACGGTGCACAACAGCGGCCTATTCTTCCACGCCGCCGGTCCTGCGCCAAAATCGTCCGTGCGGCTCCCCCTCCGGGTCCGGTTCCCAGCCCAGGATGGAGAGCATCTCGCGGTCCTTCTTGTCGAAGGCCCCCGGCTCACAGCGTTCGATGAGGTCGGGCCGGTTCGCGGTGGTGCGCTTGAGCGCCTCGTCGCGCCGCCAGCGGGCGATCTTCCCGTGGTGCCCGCTGAGCAGCACCTCGGGAATCCCCCGGTCCCGCCAGACGGGCGGCTTGGTGTGGACGGGCCCTTCCAGGAGGCTCGCCATCGCGCCCGGGGCGAAGGAGTCGTCCCGGTGGGACTCGGCGTTGCCCAGGACGCCGGGCAGCAGCCGGGCCACAGCCTCGGTGACCACGAGGACGGCCGCCTCGCCGCCGGCCAGCACGTAGTCGCCGATGGACACCTCGTGGACGGGCATACGGGTCGCGTACTCGTCGACGACGCGCCGGTCGATGCCCTCGTAACGGGCCGGGGCGAAGATCAGCCAGGGACACTCGGAGAGCCGGACGGCGAGCTCCTGGGTGAAGGGGCGGCCGCTGGGGGTGGGGACGACCAGGACGGGCGCGTGCGAGCCGGTCTCGTAGCCGTCCGCCAGGACCTCGTCGAGTGCCTCACCCCACGGTTCGGTCTTCATGACCATGCCGGGGCCGCCGCCGTACGGGGTGTCGTCGACGGTGTTGTGCCGGTCGTGGGTCCACGAACGGAGGTCGTGCACCTGGACGTTCAGTTGTCCACGCGCGCGTGCCTTGCCCACGAGGGAGACGTTCAGCGGTTCGAGGTACTCGGGGAAGATGGTGACGACGTCGAGCCGCATCATGCCTCGTCCCGCGAGGAAGCACCGCGTCCGTCAGCGACTTCGTCGTCGGCGCCCCGGTCGTCGATCAGGCCCGGCGGCGGGTCGATGACCGCGCGCTGCTCCTCGAGATCGATCCCGGTGACGATCTGCTCCACGAACGGCACGAACACCTCGCTGCCGTCGGGGCGTTCCACCACGAACAGGTCCTGCGTCGGCAGGTGGGAGATCTCGGTGATCCGGCCGACGTGCTGCCCGTCCTCGGTGACGACGTCCAGGTCGATCAGCTGGTGGTCGTAGTACTCGTCCTCGTCCTCGGGCCGCTCGTTCGGATCGACCTCGGCGATGAGCAGGGTGTTGCGCAGCGCCTCGGCGCCGGTGCGGTCGCGGACGCCCTCGAAACGCAGCAGGAGGCGGCCACTGTGCACCCGGCCGGTCTCGATGGTGAGCGGACCGGCGGTGGCGGGATCGGTGGCCAGGACGGCGCCGGGCCCGAGCCTCAGCTCCGGCTCATCGGTGCGGACCTCCACGGTGACCTCGCCCTTGATGCCGTGGGCACGGCCGATGCGAGCGACTACCAGCTGCACTGTGCTTGATCTCCTGTCGTACGACGACGGGCCGGGGACGGCCCTGAGGCCCTCCCCGGCCCGAGCCGGTTGCGCTGAGCGTCAGCGGACGTGGTCCACGTCGACGAGGTCGACACGGACACCGCGGCCGCCGATGGCGCCCACGACGGTCCGCAGAGCGCGTGCGGTGCGGCCGTTGCGGCCGATCACCTTGCCGAGGTCGTCCGGGTGGACCCGGACCTCGAGCACCCGCCCGCGGCGCAGGTCGCGCGAGGCGACCCGCACATCGTCAGGATTGTCGACGATGCCCTTCACGAGGTGCTCGAGAGCCTCCTCGAGCATGCTCAGGCCTCGGTCGACGCAGACGAGGAGGACTCAGCAGCGGCCTCGTCCTTCTTCTCGGTCTTCTTCTTCTGGGTGATCGCCTCACCCTTGCCCTCGTCCTCGCCGCCGAGCGCGTCGAACGACGGGCGCGCGGCCTTCTCGGCCTGCTGCAGCAGCGGGGCCGGGGCGGGCTCGCCCTTGAACTTCTGCCAGTCGCCGGTCTTCTTGAGGATGGCGAGCACGGGCTCGGTCGGCTGGGCGCCGACACCGAGCCAGTACGCCACGCGCTCACCGTCGACCTCGATCACCGACGGGTTGTACGTCGGGTGGTACTTGCCGATCTCCTCGATGGCCCGGCCGTCACGGCGGGTGCGGGAGTCGGCGACGATGATGCGGTAGTGAGGCGAACGGATCTTGCCCAGACGCTTCAGCTTGATCTTGACTGCCACGGGAGTGAGTTCTCCTGGATTTGACGTGGTTGGGCACGGCGGGACGGCCGCGTGGGGTTGCGGTACCCGATTGCCCGATGGACGCGTCAGCCGGAGGCGAGAGGGTTCCTGTGCGGCTGTCGAGTACAGCTAGTCATTGTGCCACACACCGCGGGGCACTCGGGACCGCGGGCCCGCACGCGGGCAGGGCTCGGACCCGCCCGGCGCGGTGGTGCCACCGCGCCGAGCGGGTCCGCCCTGCGGCACGACCGGCCCCGGAGCGGCATGCGGGACGGGCCCCGCACGCCTCCGGGGCCCGTCCCGACGCGTCCGGCACCCACGAGATGCCGGGTCGCGGTCAGCTCGCCGCCGAGGCCACCGTCTCAGGGATCCTGAACGGCTTGCCGCAGCCGCCGCAGACGATGGGGGCCTGGGCCAGCACCGACGGGACGACGCGCACATTGCGACCGCAGTCACAGACGGCCTTGACGCGCACACCACCGCCGGACGAACCGTGCCGTGCCGCCGGACCTCGGAAGCTGCGGGCGGTGTCACCCGCGGTCGCGGCGGAATGCGCCTTCAGGGCGCGCTGGAGACGCTCGGTCGTCGGGCGGTAGCGGCGCTTCGCCTCCGGGGTGAGTGCGACCAGCGAGAAGCCGCTGCTGGGATGCGGTTCGTCGGGATGGTCCAGGCCCAGTTCCTCGGCGATCGCGAGGAATCGGCGGTTGTGGTAGCGGCCGGCGCGGGAGGTGTCGCGTACGCCGCGCGCGGCGGCGACGCCGTGGACTGCCTCATGCAGCAGTCGCTCGAAGGAGAGTTCGTGACCGCACGCGGACGACGACTCCCCGATCAGAGACTCGGGCGCGGCAAGATCGGGCAGCTCGGGGTGGTACCGCTGAATGTCGGCCCACGCCTGCGCCAGTTCTGCGGCGAGTACAGGTGGTGTCTGTGTCGTGCTCACGTAATGACAACGAGCCGGGGTGCCTCTGTGTTCCGATTCCGGGGCATCCCAAATAATTTGCCCTTACCCGTCAGTACCCGCTCATGCGTTCCGACGACGGGCGGGTGCGCTGATCTGCGGAGAAGCCTCGCAGCTCACCTCAAGGTGGTGCGTAGGCTGACGTACACCCTCCCCCGGCCCGGCGCGTACGCGGGGCCCGTGCGCCGGTACGTCTGCGATCCACGGGTACGCAAGAGGCGTTTCGGCCGCTCTCTCGCGACGGAGCGCCCCGGCCCTGTGGGCGAATGCCACGACCGCGACGTTACCGGGTCCGCCGACGGCACCCGGCACCGGCCCGGCCCTTATGAGGGGACGCGACCGGACACGACCGGACACGACCTCGATCAGGGGTTTGCGGACCTTGGCCGGAACCGGCTCATCGTCCCGCGATTGCCGGAATGTGAATTCTTGCCACTGGCACGAGCGACTCCCAACCCGCCGCCCCGTTCCACTGGACGCCGGGTCGCGGGCGGAGTTTCCTGGCATACGGGGGAGTGCGAGCGCACTGCACGGGGGTCAAGTGATCGGGCACGGCGGCAACTCTCGGCTGATTGGGGCGCTTACCTATGACACCTACGCTCGTGGGGCAGCACCTTCCTGGTACGGAGCACGGTCCTACGGGGCACGGCCCTCGCGTGGACCGGCGGGCACGCGCGCGTGACTGGTCCGAGATACAGGAGAGGATGCTCGTACCGCTCTACGAGGCCGTCTACGAGCGACTGGACGTGGGGCCCGCGACACGGCTGCTCGGCCTCGGCTGCGGTTCGGGGCTCGCCTTGCTGATGGCGGCCTCCCGGGGCGCCGCGGTCACCGGTGTCGACACCTCGTCCGCCCGACTGGCCCACGCACGCGAGCGGTTGCTGCCCCCCGGGCGGGGCCCACGCGCGCGGGGGCGTGCGGACACCCGGATCGTGGACGGCTCGCCCGGGGCGGCCCGAACGGACACCGCCGGGTACACCGTGGTGACCGCCTTCGAACCGATCGGATGCCTCGCGGGCGACGCGGAAGAACTGGGGGGACTGCTCGCCGAGGCGACGCCCCTCACCGGACGCGGAGCGGCCGTGGTGCTCACCGGCTGGGGCCCGCCGGAACGCTGCGCTACGGCGTCCGTGCTCCGGGTGGCCACCAGGCTGGCGGAACCGGTGCGCGGCACGGGCGACTGGCGCCCCGCGCACCGCGACGATCTGGAGGAGGTCGCTCGGCGCGCGGGCCTCCGGCCGGACGGCTCGGGAAGGGTGGCCTGCCCCTTCGGCTACGCCGACGTGGACAGCGCCGTACGGGGACTGCTCTCGACGGGACTGTTCGACCCGGCGATCGCCGCGACGGACCAGGCGCAGGTGAACAAGGAACTGGCCGAGGCGCTGCACCCGTACCAGCGGCAGGACGGCACCGTGTGGATGCCGAACGTGTTCCGGTACCTGATCGCACGGACACCCTGACGCCGTCACGGGGCACCCCCTGGCCCCCGTGGGCCCCTTGGAAAACCCGTGGGCCCCTTGGAAAAGGGGTGGGCCCCGTGCCGTACGGACGGGGCCGTCAGTCCCGGACTTCTCAGCCCATGAACTTCTTGAACTCGTCGGGCAGCTCGAAGTCCTGGCCGCCCTGCTGCGGCAGCCCGAAGGCGTTGCCGCCCTCCGCGGCCGCCGCGCGGCGCGCGGCCTCCTCCTGCTCCTGCTGCTTGCGCTTCATCGGGTTGCCGGAGCGCTGCTTGCCCTTGGCCTGCTTCTGCTTCTTCTTCTGC
This sequence comes from Streptomyces sp. NPDC050388, assembly GCF_040655635.1. Taxonomy (NCBI): domain Bacteria; kingdom Bacillati; phylum Actinomycetota; class Actinomycetes; order Kitasatosporales; family Streptomycetaceae; genus Streptomyces; species Streptomyces sp. NPDC050388. The sequence continues at coordinate 55,696 of NZ_JBFAKH010000018.1, read as the reverse complement.
CGGCCGGGGCCGCCGCCCATGCCCGGCATCCCGGGCATCCCCGGCATGCCACCGCCCTGGGCCATGCGGGACATCATCTTGCGGGCCTCGAAGAACCGCTCCACCAGGGACTTCACGGCACTGACCTCGACACCGGCGCCCTTGGCGATACGGGCGCGGCGGGAGCCGTTGATGATGGTCGCGTCCTGGCGCTCGGCCGGGGTCATCGACTTGATGATCGCGGCGGTGCGGTCGACGTCCCGCTCGTCGAGGTTGTTGATCTGGTCCTTGATCTGCCCCATCCCGGGCAGCATGCCGAGCAGCTTGGAGATCGAGCCCATTTTCCTGACCTGCTCCATCTGGGCCAGGAAGTCGTCCAGGGTGAAGTCCTGGCCCTTCTTGGACGCCAGCTTGGAGGCCATCTGAGCGGCCTCTTCCTGGCTGAAGGTCTTCTCCGCCTGCTCGATCAGGGTGAGCAGGTCACCCATGTCGAGGATGCGGGAGGCCATCCGGTCCGGGTGGAAGGCGTCGAAGTCGTCGAGCTTCTCACCGTTCGACGCGAACATGATCGGCTTGCCGGTGACCTGACGGATCGACAGCGCCGCACCACCGCGGGCGTCACCGTCGAGCTTGGAGAGCACCACGCCGTCGAAGCCGACGCCGTCGCGGAAGGCCTCGGCGGTGTTGACCGCGTCCTGACCGATCATGGCGTCGACGACGAAAAGGATCTCGTCGGGCCGGACGGCGTCGCGGATGTCCGCGGCCTGCTGCATCATCTCCTGGTCGATGCCCAGGCGGCCGGCGGTGTCCACGATCACGATGTCGTGGACCTTGGTCCGCGCGAACTCGATGGAGTCCTTGGCGACCTTCACCGGGTCGCCCACGCCGTTGCCCGGCTCGGGCGCGTAGACGGCGACGCCCGCGCGCTCGGCGACGACGCTGAGCTGGTTGACCGCGTTCGGGCGCTGGAGGTCGGCGGCGACCAGCACCGGGGAGTGCCCCTGGTCCTTGAGCCACTTGCCGAGCTTGCCCGCGAGCGTGGTCTTACCGGCACCCTGCAGACCGGCCAGCATGATCACGGTCGGCGGCTGCTTGGCGAAGCGCAGCCGGCGGGTCTCGCCGCCGAGGATGGTGATCAGTTCGTCATTGACGATCTTGATGATCTGCTGCGCCGGGTTGAGCGCCTTGGAGACCTCGGCGCCCAGAGCCCTGTCCTTGACATTCTTGATGAATGCCCGGACGACGGGGAGGGCCACGTCCGCTTCCAGCAGAGCGATGCGGATCTCACGCGCCGTGGCGTCGATGTCCGCTTCGCTCAGCCGGCCTTTTCCGCGGAGGTTTTTGAAGGTCGCGCTGAGGCGGTCGGAGAGAGTATCGAACACGGCGGCGTCGGTCCTCGGGGTCGGGGGCGGAACTGGGCTGCCCTCCAGGGTATCCGGCCCGGCAAGCAAATCGTCCCTGCCCGCTGCAGAGAGCGGTCAGGGACGAAGTCCCCGCATCGGCGGGGAGCAGAGAATCCCCAGCAGCTCGGAGATGCTGCCCACCGGACCATCCCCGCGTCGGCGCAAGCACACCAGGTGAACGCATGGCCTGATCAGAAGGTCACGCCCGCAACGCCTCCTCCAGCTTCCGGGCCACCGCCACCGCCTCCTCGGCGGGCAGGGGCGTGCCCCCGGAGCCGGTCACGTAGAAGGCGTCCACGGCGTTCGCACCCAGCGTGCCGACATGCGCGCTGCGCACCCGCACCCCCGCGTCCTCCAGCGCCCGCCCGATGCGGAACAACAGCCCCGGTGCGTCCTGCGCCCGGACCTCGATCACCGTGGCGTGCCGGGACGCGGCCGGGGCGACCGTCACGCGCGGTGGGGGCGCGCCCACGCCCCGCCGCCTCGGGTACGCGGCGTCCCGTTCGGCGAGCCGGCCCGCGATGTCGAGGCCGCCGTCCAGGGCCCGTACGAGGTCGGTGCGGAGCCGGGTGGTCCGGGGCAGGGAGCCGTATTCGGCGGCGACCCGCCAGTCCAGCAGCAGCACGGAGCCGCCGACGCCGGCCGGGAGGTCCAGCGCCCGCAGCTCCGCGGTCCGCACGGTCAGCCGGTGCAGGGCGAGCACCCCGGCCACCGCGGGCAGCACGCCCTCCTGGTCGGGTACGGCGACGCGCAGTTCCACGCCCAGCGGCTCGGGGTCGCCGGAGGGCTCGGTGAGCGGTTCGGTCCGGGCCCGCAGGGACAGCACCGGCGCGCCCGTGGCGACCGCCTCGATGGCGAGGCGTTCCTGTTCCGCGGTGGGCGCGGTTCCCTCGGGGCCCGCCGGGAGGTTCCCGGACAGCACGGCGGCGACCCGTTCGACCAGGTCGGCGACGAGCGAGGCGCGCCACGACGACCAGGCGGCCGGTCCGGTGGCGAGGGCGTCCGCCTCGGTGAGCGCGTGCAGCAGTTCGAGGGTGCCCCGATCGCCGACTGCGTCGGCGACCGGGCGCACGGTGGCCGGGTCGTCCAGGTCGCGCCGGGTGGCGGTCTCGACGAGCAGAAGGTGGTGGCGTACGAGGGCGGCGATCACCGTGACGTCGTGCCGGTCGAAGCCGATGCGGGCGGCCACGCCCCTGGCGATGACCTCGCCGGCCACCGAGTGGTCACCGGGCAGGCCCTTGCCGATGTCGTGCAGCAGCGCGGCGACCAGCAGCAGGTCGGGCCGGTGCACGCGCCGGGTGAACTCGGAGGCGCGAACGGCGGTCTCGATGAGATGCCGGTCCACGGTCCACAGGTGCACGGCGTTGCGCTGGGGGCGGCAGCGGATCCGCTCCCAGTCCGGAAACAGGCTGTTGACCAGGCCCTCCGCCTCCAGCGCCGCCCAGACCTGGACCGTGGGCCGGCCGGAGCCCAGCAGGGTCACCAGCTGTTCCCGCGCCTCTGCGGGCCACGGCGTGGGCAGGGGGCGCGCGGTGGCCGCCATGCGCCGTACGGCGTGCAGGGAGAGCGGGAGCCCGGCCTGGGCGGCGGTAGCCGCGGCGCGCAGTGGGAGCACGGGGTCGCGTTCGGGGCGCGCGGCGCGGGCGAGCACCACTTCGCCGTCCTGCTCCACCACCCCTTCGGCCAGCGGAGAGCGCTCGGGGGTCGGTTTCCCACCGCCCAACATGGCGCGCGCTCTGGGCCGCACCGCGCGGGAGCGCAGGACTCGTCCCACTTCGCGCCAGGTGACGTCACCGGCGTAGGCGATGACGCGGGCCGCCTCGTAGACCTGCCGCAGCAGCACGTCCGCGTCGAGCATGCCCAGCTCGGCCGCGACCCGGTCCTGCTCCTGGAGCGCGAGCCGCTCGGTGGCGCGCCCGGTGGCCAGGTGCAGTGCGTCCCGTACGTCGAGGAGTCGGCGGCGGGCGTCGGCCAGGCCTTCGCGCGGGGCGTCGGCGAGCCAGGAGGCGGCGACGGCGCGCAGGGCGGTGGCGTCGCGGAGCCCGCCGTGGGCCTCCTTGAGGTCGGGTTCGAGGAGGTGCTGGAGCTCGCCCCGGCGTTCGGCCCGTTCGGCGCACAGCTCCTGGAGTTCGGGGAGCCGCTTCGGTGCCTGGTCGCGCCAGTCGGCGAGCACCGCCGTGCGCAGTGCGGCGGTGAGACCGAGGTCTCCGGCGATGTGCCGGGCGTCCAGCAGACCGAGCTGGACCTTCAGGTCCTCGCCCGCGGTCCTGCGCGCCTCGGCCGGGGTGCGGACGGAGTGGTCGAGGGCGAGGCCCAGGTCCCAGACGGGGTACCAGAGGCGGTCGGCGAGGGTGGCGACCGCCTCGGGGTCGCCACCCTCGTGCAGCAGGAGCAGGTCGAGGTCGCTGCGCGGGGACAGCTCCGCGCGCCCGTAGCCGCCCACGGCGACCAGGGACACCCCGCGCACCCCCTCGGCACCCGCCGCGAAGAGCCCGGCGAGCCAGCCGTCCGTGAGGTTCGCGAGGGCGGCGCGGCGCGGCGGCCCGGGCCGCGCCTCCTCGGTGAGGAGGTGCAGCCGGGCCGCCGTGTAGCCGCCGGGCCCCGAGCCCTTCGTCTCGTCGTGCCTGCCCGTCCCCGTCATCCGGTGGCTCCTGTTCCGTTCGCCCGGCTCAGAGCGCGTCCGGGCCGCGTTCACCGGTGCGGACCCGTACGGCGGTCCCGACCGGAATCGACCAGACCTTGCCGTCGCCGATCTTGCCGGTGCGGGCCGCCTTGACGATCACGTCGATGAGCTGTTCGGCGTCCTCGTCCTCCACCAGCACCTCGATGCGGATCTTGGGCACCAGGTCGACGGTGTACTCGGCACCGCGGTAGACCTCGGTGTGGCCGCGTTGGCGGCCGTACCCGCTGGCCTCGGTAACGGTCAGGCCGTGCACCCCGAAGGTCTGCAGGGCCTCCTTGATCTCGTCGAGCCGGTGCGGCTTGACGACGGCGGTGATGAGTTTCATACGTCCACCTTCTTCCTCTCGGCCGGGGCGAGGGGCGCCTGGGCGGCGTCGCGGGCGGCACCGCCGCCGACGCCGCTGAAGTCGTACGCGGTCTCGGCGTGCTCGGCCCGGTCGATGCCGGCCACCTCGTCGTCCTCGGAGACGCGCATGCCGATCGTCCGGTCCAGGAGGAAGGCGAGGACCGCGGAGACGACCAGGGAGTAGGCGAGGACGCCGAAGACTCCGGCGCACTGCTTCCAGAACTGGTCGAGGCCGCCGCCGTAGAAGAGTCCCCGGACGTCCGACTGGCCCTTGCCGCTGGCGAAGAAGCCGACGAGCAGGGAGCCGATGATGCCGCCGACCAGGTGGACGCCGACGACGTCCAGGGAGTCGTCGTAGCCGAACCGGTACTTCAGGCCGACGGCCATGGCGCACAGCACACCGGCGACGGCGCCGACGGCGATCGCGCCGAGCGGGGAGACCGCGCCGCCGGCCGGTGTGATGGCGACCAGGCCCGAGACCGCGCCGGAGGCGGCGCCCAGCGTGGTGAACGCGCCGTGCCGGATCTTCTCGTAGGCGAGCCAGCCGAGTACGGCGGCGGCGGTGGCGACCTGGGTGTTGACGAACATCAGCGCGCCGACGCCGTCGTCGTTGCCGAGCCAGGAGCCGGCGTTGAAGCCGAACCAGCCGAACCACAGCAGCGCGGCGCCGAGCATGACCAGCGGCAGGCTGTGCGGGCGCATCGGGTCCTTCTTGAAGCCGACCCGCTTGCCGATCACCAGGATCACGCCGAGCGCGGCGGCACCGGCGTTGATGTGGACGGCTGTCCCGCCGGCGAAGTCGATGACGCCCAGCTCGAAGGCCCAGCCGCCGGCGCCCCAGACCCAGTGGGCGACCGGGAAGTAGACGACGGTGGCCCACAGGGCGATGAACAGCGCCCACGCGGTGAACTTCACGCGGTCCGCGAGCGCGCCGCTGATCAGGGCGGGGGTGAGGACGGCGAACATCAGCTGGAAGACCAGGAAGACGAAGACGGGGATGGTGTGGCCGTCCCACAGCTCGGTCAGGCCGATGTCGCCGAGCCCGGCCCAGTGGGAGTTCCATCCGACCAGGCCGCCGGAGTCGGTGCCGAACGCCAGGGAGAAGCCGTACAGCACCCACAGGACGGTGACGATTCCCAGGCTGATGAAGCTCATCATCAGCATGTTCAGGGTGCTCTTGACGCGGACCATGCCTCCGTAGAAGAAGGCCAGGCCCGGGGTCATGAGCATCACCAGGGCGGAACAGATGAGCATGAACCCTGTGTTGGCGGCAGAGAGCGTGGGCGTCTCCGCGGCAAGGGTGATGGCCGCTGCCATCGGCATCTCCTCGTCGTCGGTACGGCCCCGTGCGGGCGGAACCCGAGCGGGTCGTGAGGGGTGGGCCGGTTCTGCGCCAAGAGATTCGCGCAGCGCCGTTTCGGTGGGAGCCCCTCGCTGTTTCGCCGCCGTGACGAAGGCACTTGGTGTGTTACGCGTCGATGAACTGCCGGATCCGCGCGGCCTCTGCCCGTGCCACCGCGGCCGTCGACGGAGCACCCACGACGGCGAGCACCAGGTCCGCGAAAGCGGCGTCGGCTCGGGCGCAGAAAACCGGCCGCGGCGGGCCTTCCGATGACCTGGCACGGGGGAGCCGAGTCGGGCAGTTCGGGAGGGCCGGCCGCGGCCGGTGCCTGGGGTTTTCCCGGAGGTTCCTGCGGTCCTTCGGGGGTTCCTGTCGAGCTTCGGGGATCGGGCCGCTTCGGGAGTCAGACCGCTTCGGCGGTCTCCGGCAACTCGGTGGCGAGCCGCTCGGTGAGGTCGACGACCTCGGCGAGGTCGCCGAAGTCACGGACGGCTGTGTCGACCGTCTTTCGGATACGTGTGTTGACCCGCTCGGAGCGGACCTTCTTGGCCGTCCTGATGGCCTCGGTGGCGAGGACCGCGCCCATCTCGGGCTCACGCTGGAGGAGATGCACGGTGGCCATGCCGATCAGGTTGAGCGCGTACGACCGCTGGTAGTCGGCGCGCTCCTGGGCGAACAGCTCCACGGCCCGCTCCATCAGCGGCTCGGCGAGGGAGGCGTACGTGGGACTGCGGCCTGCGACGTAGGCGAGGTCGCGGAAGGAGTGGGAGTTCTCGCCGTACAGCTCGGCCTCGGAGAAGAAGCGGATCCAGTCGGGATCCGGTTCGTCCCACTCGCCGACCTCGGCGAAGGTGTCCTCGGCCATCCTGACCGCGCGCTTGCACCGGCCGGGCTGGCCCATGTTGGCGTAGGCGCGGGCCTCCATCGCGTACAGCATCGACTGGGTGCGCGGGCTCGCGCAGTCACGGCTGCCGTACTGCGCGAGATGGATGAGTTCCAGGGCGTCCTCGGGCCGGCCGAGGTGGATCATCTGACGACTCAGGTTCGACAGGATGTACGAACCCAGTGGCCGGTCCCCCGCCTCCTTGGCCGCGTGCAGGGCGAGCACGAGGTACTTCTGCGCGGTGGGCTGGAGCCCCACGTCGTACGACATCCAGCCGGCCAGTTCGGCGAGCTCGGCGGCGACCTTGAACAGCCGCCGCCGGATCGGGTCGGGCTGGGGTTCCTGGAGCAGGTCCGTCACCTCGTGCAGCTGGCCGACGACCGCCTTGCGGCGCAGGCCGCCGCCGCACTGGGCGTCCCATTGCCGGAACATCACGGTGGTGGCCTCCAGCAGGTCCAGCTCCGGCTGGGACAGCCGGCCGCGGGTGTGCCCCAGGACGGCGGGCTCGGACTCCGGGCGGGACTGGGCGGCGGACGGCGCGGGGACGAGCCAGCGCTGCATGGGCTCGATGAGGGACGGGCCCGCGGAGAGGGCCAGCGAGCTCCCGAGGAAGCCGCGTCGCGCGAGCATGAGGTCGCTGCGCGAGAACTCGCTGAGCAGGGCCACGGTCTGCGGGCCCGTCCAGGGCAGGTCGACGCCGGTCGCGGAGGGCGCGGGCCGGGTGGCGCGCAGGCCCAGGTCCTCGACGGACACGACGACGCCGAAGCGTTCGGAGAACAGCTCGGACAGGATGCGCGGGATGGGCTCGCGCGGGTTCTCGCCGTCCAGCCAGCGGCGCACGCGCGAGGTGTCGGTGGAGATGTGGTTGGCGCCCAGTTGGCGGGCTCTGCGGTTGACCTGGCGGGCGAGTTCACCCTTGGACCAGCCGCTGCGGATGAACCACGAGGCGAGCAGCTCGTTCGGACGCTTCTCCGTACCCGCAGCGCTCGTCCCGCCACCGCCGTTGCCGCTCACTGGAACGCCCCCATCCCTGGAACCACTCGCCGCTGAGTGCGCCGAGCCCTATCAGAATGCCGGTTGCCGGGGCCGCCGTCCGACGGATGCCACCCACCGAACGGAAAGCCGAGTTGCCTCCGGCATACCCGTGCGTGCATGTGCCCCAAGAAACCGTGCACACAACGTAGCGCTACGATCACCCGTCCAGCCATGGCGAACCGGTAATCGCCACCATTCGCCACCCCATCGAATGAACTCACGGTGGCCGACTCACGATTCACTTGACACAGGGCAGCCACAGTGGATGCGGCGAGGCGCTCGGGGGCGCAAGCCGCCCTGTGCACCACCTCGGGCGCCTCCGGGCGCCGAATGAGCCGATCGGTACGGGGAAGTCGAAGACAGAGAGTCACGTGTCGCGCCCGCTGCGTAACCGCCGGTGCGTCGGACCCGTTGGAGGGGGCATGGGCTTCACGATCGGCATCAGCCGGGGCATCCGCGACATCCGGTCCGGCCCACGCCGTCGGGGCCGCGCGCCGGACGGCACCGGAGTGGCGGAGTACACCGGGCTGTGGGGCTGGGACGTGGTGCCGGGTGCCCGCGCCGCGGCCGGCGTCTGCTCCTGCGGCCGGGCGGGATGCCGGGCACCGGGGGCGCATCCGCTGGACCTCGCCCCGGAGATCCCCGCCGGGGCTCCGCTGGACGACGTGACGGAGATCTGGGCCGGGTACCCGGGCGCGGCGATGATGCTGCCGGTCGGGCGGGCGTTCGACGTGATCGAGGTGGCCGAACCCGCCGGGTGCCGCGCCCTGGCCCGGTTGGAGCGCATGGGCCTGCCCGTCGGCCCGGTCGCCGCCACCCCGGACGGCCGGGCCCAGTTCTTCGTCGCCCCCGGCGCCGCCGCCGCGCTCCCCGAACTGCTCTACCGCATGGGCTGGGACGACCCGGCCGCCCTCGACCTGCGCGGCCTCGGTCCCGGTACGCACATCACGGCACCGGCCTCGGACCGGGGCGGCCTCGGTCCGGTGCGCTGGCTGCGCCCTCCCGCCCTCGATTCGGCTCCCCGCCCGCCCGAGGCCCGTCTGGTCCTGGGCACGCTGGCGTACGTCGTACACCGGTCGCAGGCGTAGGCACAGGCCCCGAAGGCCGCGGGCGTCGGCCCCGGAGCCGTACACGGGGCAGCACGGCGAAGCGCCCGTTTCCGGGTTTCCGGAAGCGGGCGCTTCTTCGCATCGGTGCGGGTGCCGTCCGGCGGGTCGCCCCGGGGTCACTCCCCGATGAGCGCGTCCACGAACGCGTCGGGCTCGAACGGTGCCAGGTCGTCCGCGCCCTCACCGAGACCGATCAGCTTGACCGGGACGCCCAGTTCGCGCTGGACGGCGATCACGATGCCGCCCTTGGCCGTGCCGTCCAGCTTGGTGAGCACGATGCCGGTGATGTCGACAACCTCGGCGAAGACCCGGGCCTGGACCAGACCGTTCTGACCGGTGGTGGCGTCGAGCACGAGCAGCACCTCGTCCAGCGGGGCCTGCTTCTCCACGACCCGCTTGACCTTGCCGAGCTCGTCCATCAGGCCCGTCTTGGTGTGCAGTCGGCCGGCGGTGTCGATGAGCACGACGCCCGCGCTCATCTCCTTGCCCTCCTTGACCGCGTCGAACGCGACGGAGGCCGGGTCGCCGCCCTCCGGACCGCGCACGGTGTGGGCACCGACGCGCTCGCCCCAGGTCTGGAGCTGGTCGGCGGCGGCGGCGCGGAACGTGTCGGCGGCGCCGAGGACGACGGTGTTGCCGTCAGCTACCAGGACCCGGGCGAGCTTGCCGGTGGTGGTGGTCTTGCCCGTGCCGTTGACCCCCACGACCATCACGACGCCCGGACCACCGGTCCCGGTCTCGGTGCGCACGGTGCGGTCCATCGTGGGATCGACCAGGGTGATCAGCTCCTCGCGGAGCAGCCCGCGCAGTTCGGCGGGGGTGCGGGTGCCGAGCACCTTCACGCGCTCGCGCAGCCGCTCGACCAGTTCCTGGGTGGGCTGCACGCCGACATCGGCGGTGAGCAGGGTGTCCTCGACCTCCTCCCAGGTGTCCTCGTCGAGGTGCTCGCGGGAGAGCAGGATGAGCAGGCCCTTGCCCAGGGCGTTCTGTGAACGGGAGAGACGGGTTCGCAGCCGGACGAGCCGGCCGGCGGTGGGCTCCGGGATCTCGATCGCGGGAGCCTCGGCGGGCGGCTCCTCGACGACGACCGGGGCGGAGCCGTCCGGAAGATCAACCTCCTCGATGGTGCGCCGCGGTTCCTCCCGCGGCGTCTCGGCCTCGTCGCCGACGTGCGGCTCGGCCGGAGGGGCGGTGATGTCGGGCGCGGCGGGCGGCGGCGGGGGCGGCTGCTTCTTGCGGCGGCTGCCGACGATGAGCCCGCCGAGCACACCGAACACGACCACGGCGATGACTACAGCAAGGATGACGATGTCCATAACGGGTCCAGTATCAGCCATGGGCGGCCCGGTCGAGCCGAGGTCGGCCCCCGTGGAACGGCCCGTGCCGTCCCGGGCCGGCGACCTGGTGGCCGGCGGCCGACGACGCACGGGGCAGGACGTGCGGCACACGGCACGGACACACCGCCGCCCCGGCCCGGACGGTGTCCGGAGCGGGGCGGCAGGGTACGAGGAGAGGGGCAGCGGGGACTTGAACCCCTCTCCTCGGGCTTGTGCGGGACGGGTCCGTGGACCGTCCGGTCCCGCGGGCGCGGTCAGCCCATCTCCTCCAGGGCCTTGCCCTTCGTCTCCTTGACGAACTTCAGGACGAACGGGATGGAGAGCGCCGCGAAGAACGTGTAGATCACGTAGGTGGTCGACAGGTTCCACTCGGCCAGCGACGGGAAGCTCGCGGTGATGGCCCAGTTGGCGATCCACTGCGCGGCGGCGGCCACGCCCAGCGCGGCGGCGCGGATCCGGTTCGGGAACATCTCGCCGAGCATGACCCAGACGACCACACCCCACGACAGGGCGAAGAAGAGGACGAACATGTGGGCGGCGACCAGCGCGACCCAGCCCTGGGTGGCGGGCAGCTTGCCGTCGACGAGGTCGAAGGAGAACGCCCAGGCCTCCAGTGCGAGGCCGATCACCATGCCGACGGAGCCGATGATCGCGAGCGGCCTGCGGCCGATGCGGTCGACGAAGATCATCGCGATGACGGTGCCGACGATGTTGATGATCGACGTGGTGAAGGAGTAGAAGAACGAGTCCGCCGGGTTGACGCCGACCGACTGCCACAGCGTCGCCGAGTAGTAGAACGCGACGTTGATGCCGACGAACTGCTGGAAGACCGACAGGCCGATACCGATCCAGACGATCGGCTTGAAGAAGAAGCTGCCGCCGAGCAGGTCCTTGAAGCGGGACTTCTCCTCGCTGTGCATCGCCGTCTCGATCTCGCTGACGCGGGCGTCCAGGTCGACGTTCTTGCCCTCGACCTCTTCGAGGATCTTCCGGGCGCGCTCGTGCTTGCCGACGGAGATCAGGTAGCGGGGGGACTCGGGGATGGCGAAGGAGAGCAGTCCGTACAGCACGGCCGGGACGACCATGACGCCGAGCATCAGCTGCCATGCCTCCAGACCCAGCAGCGTGCCGCGCTGATCGCCGCCGGCGGCGTTCAGGATGCCCCAGTTGACCAGCTGCGACACGGCGATGCCGACGACGATCGCGGCCTGCTGGAAGGAGCCGAGCCGGCCGCGGTAGGCGGGCGGGGCGACCTCGGCGATGTAGGCCGGGCCGATCACCGAGGCCATGCCGATGGCGACGCCGCCGACGATCCGCCAGAAGGCGAGGTCGTAGAGGGAGAAGGGGACGGCGGAACCGATGGCGCTGACGGTGAACAGGAGCGCGGCGATCTGCATGACCCGGATGCGGCCGATGCGGTCGGCTATGCGGCCGGCGGTCGCGGCACCGAGGGCGCAGCCGATCAGCGCGACGGCGATGACCTGGGCGAGCGCGGCCGAGCCGATGTCGTAGCGGTCCCGGATGGCCTCGACGGCGCCGTTGATCACGGAGCTGTCGTAGCCGAAGAGGAAGCCGCCCATGGCAGCTGCCGCCGTGATGAAGATGACGTGCCCGAGATGCTCGGGTTGAGCCGTCCCGGCTCCTGACTTCTGTGCCTGCGCTGAGCTGGTCACGTGTAACTCCTCGGGCCACCGGCAACATCGCCGGGTGGGGGTCAGCCCTTCGAGGTCCACCTGAAGGTACCTGAAGGTGAAAGCAACATGGCGAAGACTATGCGTTCAAGTTTTGAAGTCAATAGGGGGTTATGGAACGGATACCCGAAGATCTCGCGAAGCTGGATTCAAGAGTCGAAGCCAAGCGTACGAGACGCGGGATGGGTGATCATGGATGCATGCAGGCTGCGCTTACCTGGCGGAGGCGCTGGCTGATGACCTTGGAGACACCGTCGCCCTGCATGGAGACGCCGTAGAGCGCGTCGGCGACCTCCATCGTGCGCTTCTGGTGGGTGATCACGATCAGCTGCGAGGCCTCCTGCAGCTCCTGCATGATGCGGATCAGCCGCTGGAGGTTGGTGTCGTCGAGGGCGGCCTCGACCTCGTCCATGACGTAGAACGGACTCGGCCGCGCCTTGAAGATCGACACCAGCAGCGCCACGGCGGTCAGTGACCGCTCACCGCCCGAGAGCAGCGACAGCCGCTTGACCTTCTTGCCCGGCGGACGCGCCTCGACGTCCACGCCCGTGGTGAGCATGTGGTCGGGGTCGGTCAGCACCAGCCGCCCCTCGCCGCCCGGGAACAGCCGGGAGAAGACGCCCTCGAACTCCCGGGCCGTGTCCCGGTAGGCCTCGCTGAAGACCTGCTCGACGCGCTCGTCGACCTCCTTGACGACCTGGAGCAGATCCGCACGGGTCTTCTTCAGGTCCTCCAGTTGCTCGCCGAGGAACTGATGGCGTTCCTCCAGAGCCGCGAACTCCTCCAGCGCGAGCGGGTTCACCTTGCCGAGCTGCTGGTAGGCCCGCTCGGCGGCCTTCATCCGCTTCTCCTGCTCCGCCCGCACGAAGGGGCGGGGCGTGTTGCGCGGGTGCTCGGGGTCGTCCGGGAGGTCCTCCCCGTCGGCGGGGGGCGAGGGCGGCACCAGTTGGTGCGGTCCGTACTCCGCCACCAGTCCGGCCGGTTCGACACCCAGTTCCTCCAGCGCCTTGGTCTCCAACTGCTCCATCCGCAGCCGCTTCTCGGCGCCGAGTACCTCGCCCCGGTGAACTGAATCCGTCAACTTGTCGAGTTCCGCCTTGAGATCGCGTCCCTCGGTGCGTGCCCGGGCGAGCTCCTGTTCGCTGCGGGTCTTCGCGGCCTCGGCGGCGGTGCGCTCCTCCCCGGCGCGCGCGAGGGACACCTCGATGTGCGCGAGCAACTGACGGGCACCGCCCGCGACGGCCTCGGCGACGGTTGCCTCGTGCCGCAGCCGGGCCCGCCGCTGCTCGGCACGCGCGCGTGCCTCGCGTTCCGCTCGGGCGGCCCGGTCGAGGGAGTCGGCCCGCCCGGCGAGCCCCTTGACCCGTTCCTCGTGCGTACGCACCTGGAGCCGGGCCTCCATCTCGGTCTGGCGGGCGTTGGCCCCGTCGGCGGCGAGCCGGTCGCGCACGGAGGAGTCGGGCTCCTCTCCCTCCCCGAAAGGGGCGCTCTCCTCGGCGACGGCGAGCCGTTCGGCGAGTTCCTCCACATCGGTGAGCGCCTTGTCGAGGGCTTCCTGCGCCCTGGCGGCCGCGGCGGCGGAGCGCTCGGCCTCCCCGGCCGCACCACGTGCCTGCCCGGCGAGCCGGCCCAACTGCTGGGCGACGGAGGACTTCTCCCGGTCGGCGGCCCGGCGCCGCTCCCCCAGTTCCTCGACGAGGGCCGCGCACCGGCCGCGTTCCTCGGCCGCCGTGTGCTGTGCCAGGGTCAGTTCCTCGCACCGCACACCGAGCTCTTCCAGCTCGGCGGCGGCCTCGTCCACGGACGCCCGCACCTCGAGCAGGCTCGGGGCTCCCGCCGAGCCGCCGTGCGCGAAGTGCGCGCCCAGCAGGTCGCCCTCGGCGGTCACGGCGGTCAGCTCGGGCCGCGCGTACACCAGTTCCTCGGCGTCCTCCAGGGTGCCGACGACAACGATGCTGTGCAGCAACCGGCTTACGGCGGGCAGGAGTTCGGCAGGGCCGCGCACCAGGTCGACGGCGTACGGGGGACTGCCGGGAGCATCCGCGCGCGGCTCGTGCGGTGCGTCGGCGGGCACTTCCCGCGGTCCGCCGTCAACGGCGCCGGTGAGCAGCAGGGTGGCGCGGCCCGCTTCCTGTTTGCGCAGCAGGCGGATCGCGTCGGCGGCGGTGGCGGGGCCGGTGACGGCGAGGGCGTCGGCGGCGGCCCCGAAGGCGGCGGCGAGGGCGACCTCGTGGCCCGGGGTCACGGTGAGCAGTTCGGCGGCGGGGCCGAGCAGCCCGGCCAGCCGGTCCTGCGCCGCGAGCAGCGCGCCGGTGCCGTCCTTGCGGCGCAGGCCGAGAGCGAGGGCCTCGTGGCGGGCCCGGATCGCGGCGCGCTCGCGTTCGACGGCGGTGACCGCCTCACGGGCGGCGGTGAGGGCGGCCTCGGCCTCGGCGAGCCGCTGTTTGGCCTCCGTGTGACGCCCGGCGAGTTCCGCGTCGTCGGCGTCGAGGCCGTCGACCTCGGCCTGCAGGGCCTCGTACTCCTCCTGGGCGGCGACGGCCCGTTGCTGAGCCTCGTCGCGGGCCGCGGCCAGGCGCTCGATCTCGGCCTGGGCCGCCGCGGCACGCGAACGGGCCGCGCCCACCTGGCCCGTGAGCCGGGCGAGCCCCTCGCGCCGGTCGGCGAGGGCGCGCGCGGCGTCCTTCAGCCGCCTTTCCTCCAGGGCGAGGTCACGTTCCAGCTCCGTGCGGTGGGCGACCGTGTTCTCCAGGGCGTGTTCGGCGGCCTCGAGGGCGGCCTCCAGCTCGGCCTCCTGCTCGCGGATGCGGGCGGCCTCGCGCTCCATGTTCTCGGGGGACTCCGGGTCGCGCCCGCGGCGCTCCTCAGGCGGTTCGGAGGTGGCGCTCTTCACGCGCGCTTCGGCCAGCGAGATGGTCCCGCGCACCCGCTCGGCGAGCTGGGAGAGCTCGTACCAGGTCTGCTGGGCGCTGTGCAGGCGCGGAGTGAGCCGGCGCACCTCGTCCTCGAGGGCCGCCTCCCGCTGGAGCGCCTTGCGCAGTTCCTGTTCGGCGGCGTCCTTGCGCTCCTTGAGGGCGGCCTCGTCGGCGATCTCCGCCGCGACCGCGTCGCGCAGCCGCACGAGGTCGTCGGCGAGGAGACGCAGGCGGACGTCGCGCAGGTCTGCCTGGATGACGGCGGCCCTTCTGGCGACCGCGGCCTGGCGGCCGAGGGGCTTGAGCTGGCGGCGCAGTTCGTCGGTGAGGTCCTGTACGCGCGCGAGATTGGCCTGCATCGCGTCCAGCTTGCGCAGCGCCTTCTCCTTGCGCTTGCGGTGTTTGAGGACACCGGCTGCCTCCTCGATGAAGGCGCGGCGGCCCATCGGGTCGGCGTGCAGCACGGAGTCCAGTTGGCCCTGGCCGACGATGACGTGCATCTCACGGCCGATGCCGGAGTCGGAGAGCAGTTCCTGGATGTCGAGGAGGCGGCAGGTGTCGCCGTTGATCTGGTACTCGCTGCCGCCGTTACGGAACATGATCCGCGTGATGGTGACCTCGGCGTACTCGATGGGCAGGGCCCCGTCGGCGTTGTCGATGGTCAGCGACACCTCGGCTCGCCCGAGCGGCGGGCGGCCGGTGGTGCCGGCGAAGATGACGTCCTCCATCTTGCCGCCGCGCAGCGACTTGGCGCCCTGCTCGCCCATGACCCAGCTGAGCGCGTCCACGACGTTGGACTTGCCCGAGCCGTTCGGACCGACGACGCACGTGATGCCCGGTTCGAACCGGAGCGTGGTCGCCGAGGCGAACGACTTGAAGCCTCGGAGGGTCAGGGCCTTGAGGTGCACGTGGCCGGACTTTACCCGCCCGGGATGTCCCACTCCATGAACCGGCGGTTTCACGGGTGAACGCGCAGGGCACACCAAACGTTAAAGACGGTGAAAGGATGCGCGAGTCAAGAAACCGGGGAACTGGGGAAACCGGACGGCGCAGGGGGCGCCTGGGGGGTACGGAGGCAGGAAAGAAGGGACGCCGGGGCGTCCCTTGCACTTCTGACAACGTGGCGGTGGTGACGGGTGAGCCGACCGCTGCCTTGCCGGGGTGGGGCGGTGCAGCGATCAGGTCAGCGCAGGCTCCGCCTGGTGTGCGTCAACGCTCTCCATGATCCTGTCGCGAGAAGCGGCAGCTGCGAGCTCGTCGTTCTCCGCCTGGATCCGTACGAGTTCGGATTCCAGGTCCTGGACGCGCCGCTGGAGCCGTCGCATCTCGGCGAGGAGTCGAGGGTCGGAGCCGCCGACGTAACCGAGAAGCGCCTTTGCCATGATGGATGGTCCTCCACAATGCGTGACCGACCTGTGCGGTGTGGGTCGTGAGGGATGAGCACCCGCGGTGCTTGGCAGACCTGGAGTTGTGCTGCCGTTCAGCCATGCCAAACAGCTAAGGTGCGCGGGGCTTTCAGCGTCTCACCAAAAAGTTTGACGGTCAACACGATCACGCCCCGTATCGGCGGATGGCCGAGCGTGCACGGCTGTCGGGCGGTGGCGGCGCCGCTCGTGCCGGCCCCCGGGGCGCGGTGGATCGGATGTGCGGGCGAGCTTCCCACGACAGGGGCGTTCTTGGCAATCACCAGGAACTTTCCGCGCTTTCGGGCCGACCGGGACCCCCTCTCCGAACCTCGGGGGCTCCGGGAGGATGGCGGGATCAGCGGATGGCGAAGCCCTCGTAGCCGCCGCGAGGTGTGTCCCATATCTCGGTGACTCCGTCCACATGTCCGGGCGTGTCGCCGTCCTGGAGCCAGTCGAGCAGGTGCTCGCAGCGCTCCCGGGAGCCCTCCGCGACCACTTGGACCCGTCCGTCACCCAAATTGAGAGCAAAGCCACTCAGGCCGCCGATCTCCAGCGCCTTGGCCCGCGTGAACCAGCGGAAACCCACACCTTGGACCCGTCCTCGCACCCAGGCGACCAGCCGCACATCCTCGCTCATGACTGCAACCTAACCGGACAATGTCACTCGGGGCACTCCCTCCCCTTGTGCCATGCGGTACCGTCCCGATCGAACGAATCTCATATGAAACTCACACGATCGTGTGAGTTTCATGTTGATCGCGAGGACGGGTCGACCGCAAGGACCAGGAAGGCCAGGGCATGGGACGCCACCGACGCTCCGCCGCCGGCCGCGCCGCCACGGGCCGCGCCGCTACGGAGGTCACTCAGCACGACGGCCGGTACGACGGGAGCCACGACCCGCTGAGCGCACACGCGGCGGACGCCCCGACGATGGGCATCGCCCCCTACCTGAATCCGGAGGCGTACGCCGAGACGTCCGCGAGGAGCGAGGCCTACCTCTTCGCGACGGAGGACGGCCCCGGCGACGGTCACGCCGCCGGCGGCTTCGCGCAGAACGGCTTCGCGTACGGCGACCGCTCCGGAACCTCCTTCCAGGCAGACCACGGGAACGACCACCCGGGCGGCTTCCCGGTCAGGCCCGACCGTTCCGCGGCCGCCGCCGAGACGGCTGTCTTCGCGAGCGACGGCCTCCCGCCCGGGGACGCCCCGCGGGGCGGTTTCCCCGACGACGGTTTCACGCCCGGCGACGGCGACCGGCACTCGGGCGGCTCGGGCGGGCGGCGCCGGAAGAAGAAGGCCGCGACGCCGGTGCGCACCGGACTGCTCGGGGTCTCCGCCGCGGTGGCCCTCGGCACGGTCGCGGTGGCCACGGGCGCGGTGCCGGGCCTCGAGAACTACAAGCTCGGCGGCGACAGCTCCCCCGGCGAGACGGTGGAAGCCGCGGGCACCCCGACCAACACACCCGGCGAGCAGGGCGGCACCTCGGGCAGTCTCGAGAGTCCGAGCCGGGAGGCCGGCACCCCCGCCAGCCGTGACTCCGAGCGCTCCGCCTCGCCGAAGCCCTCGCCGTCGGCCCCCTCGGCCGAGCAGTCGAGGACGCCGGAGACGAAGGCACCGGAGAAGGCTCCGGAGCAGCAGAAGCCGGCGGTGACGCCGAGCGAGAAGCCCGAGACGACGCCGCCTCGCAAGGCCACTCCGGAGCCGGAGAAGCAGGCGCCGAGCAGCCCGGTGACCGTCTCCGAGGAGGCCGCCGCCGGAGCCCAGGTGCTCCAGCTGGTCAACCAGGAGCGGGCCAAGGTGGGCTGCAGCCCGGTCGCCGCGAACAGCGCGCTGACGGGCCTGGCCACGGCGTTCAGCCAGGACATGGCCGAGCGCGGCTTCTTCGACCACACCGACCCCGACGGCGACACCCCGTGGGACAGGGCGAAGGCGGCCGGGATAGCCGACCTCGGCGGGGAGAACATAGCCCGCGGCCAGGCGACCGCCGCGGCCGTGATGGAAGCCTGGATGGACAGCCCCGGCCACAAGGCGAACATACTGAACTGCGACTTCAAGACGCTGGGCGTGGGCGTGCACTTCGGGTCGGGCGGCCCGTGGTGGACCCAGAACTTCGGCTACTAGCCGGACATCAGCGGTACGCGTGGTGCGCGGACGGCGGTTCGGGGCTTCCCGGGCCGCCGCCCGTGTTTCTCGGTACTGACTCCCAGTTAGTGCATTCTGCTGGTAAGCGCTGCGCTGAAGTACGCTGATCGCATGACGACCACGCGGCGGTACCCGGGGGGTCCGGGGCTCCCCTACAACGCGTTCGCCAAGGAGTGCCCCTCACGCGGCACGCTGGAACACGTGACGGGGCGCTGGGGCGCGCTGACGCTCGGGGCGCTGTCCGAGGGCTCGCTGCGCTTCAACGAGCTGCGCCGCCGCGTGGACGGTGTGAGCGAGAAGATGCTGTCCCAGACGCTGCACGCGCTGGAACGCGACGGCCTGGTGCACCGCGAGGCACAGCCGACCAACCCGCCCCGGGTGGACTACGAACTCACCCCGCTGGGCCACGAGGCCGCGCGACGCGTGCTGTCCCTCATCCACTTCCTGGAAGACAGCATGGACGACGTGCTCCTGGCGCGGGAGAGTTACGACGCGCGCGGAGCCCGCTGACACCTCGGGCAGAAGTAGCTGGACCGGTTCATCCAGGGCCGTCGGCGTATCGGCGTACCGCAGCGACGGCAGGGCAGGTCCTCCCGCCCGTAGGCATCGAGGGACCGGTCGAAGTAGCCCGACTCGCCGTTGACGTCGACGTAGAGGCTGTCGAAGCTGGTGCCGCCCACCGCGAGGGCGGCGTTCATCACGTCCCGCACATGGCCCAGGAGGAGCTGGGAGCGCGGGCGGGTGAAGGTCTCCGTCGGACGCTCGTAGTGGATGCGGGCCCGCCACAGCGCCTCGTCCGCGTAGATGTTGCCGACGCCGCTGATCAGCGACTGGTCCAGCAGGGCCCGTTTGATGGTGGTGCGCTTGCGGCGCAGTGCCCGGTGGAAGGCGTCGTCGTCGAAGAGCGGGTCGAGCGGGTCGCGGGCGATGTGCGCGATGACGTCGGGCAGGCCCTCGGGAGTGTTCTCGTGCAACGACAGCCCGCCGAAGGTGCGTTGGTCGACGAAGCGGAGTTCGGTGTCCAGCGCGTCCGTGAAGCGGACCCGGACCCGCAGATGCTTCTCGTCCACCGCCGTGTGCGGCTGGACCAGCAGCTGGCCGCTCATGCCGAGGTGGGCCAGGACGGACTGGCCCGTGCCCTCCAGGGGCAGCCACAGGTACTTGCCGCGGCGGCTGGGGACACCGACACGACGCCCCTTCAGACGGTGCGTGAAGTCCTCGGCGCCGGCGACGTGGCGGCGTACCGCACGCGGGTGCAGCACCTCGGCCTCGGCGACGGTCCGGTGGGCGACCCACCGCTCCAGTCCCCGCCGTACGACCTCGACCTCGGGCAACTCGGGCATCGTTCCCCCTTCGAGGATCGGTCCACGAGCGCGCCCCGAGCGCCCGCCCCGTCAGGGCGGGCGCTCGGGGCGCGCTCGGCGTGTGTGGTGTCAGGCGGAGGCCGACGGTGCGCCGGCGGCCGGTTCGGCACCCGCGTCGACGTCGGCGGCCGGCTCGTCCGTCTCGGCCCTGGCGGCCGCCGCGGCACGCTCGTCGGCCGCGGTCCGGATGGACCGCCAGGCGGACTCGGCGGCCTGCTGCTCCGCCTCCTTCTTGCTGCGGCCGGTGCCGGTGCCGTACGAGACGCCTCCGACGCGGGCGGCAGCAGTGAAGGTCTTCTCATGGTCGGGGCCGGTCTCCGTGACCAGGTACTCGGGCACGCCGAGCCCTTCGGTCGCGGTGAGCTCCTGGAGACTGGTCTTCCAGTCCAGGCCGGCACCGAGGTTCGAGGACTTCTCGATCAGCGGATCGAACAGGCGGTGCACCAGTTCGGAGGCCGCCTCAAGGCCCTGGTCGAGATAGACCGCGCCGATCACCGCTTCGAGGGTGTCGGCGAGGATGGACGCCTTGTCCCGGCCACCTGTGCCCTCTTCACCGCGGCCGAGCCGGATGAAGGAACCGAGATCGAGCCCGCGGCCCACCTCCGCCAGCGCACGCGAGTTGACCACCGCGGCCCGCAACTTGGCCAGCTGGCCCTCGGGCAGGTCGGGGTGGGTGCGGTACAGCGTGTCCGTGACGACGAGGCCGAGCACGGAGTCCCCGAGGAACTCCAGCCGCTCGTTCGTCGGCAGGCCGCCGTTCTCGTACGCGTAGGAGCGGTGGGTCAGCGCACGCACCAGAAGGGCGGACTCGAGCCGGTAGCCGAGCCGCCCTTCCAGAAGCGTGTGGGACGAGGCCTGGTTGTCGTCCGCCGATCCGCTCCCGCTCACGCGGGACGCCTGCTTCTTGGACGTGGACACAGTGCCTCTCACCAGCCGCTCAGACCTCGAGGACCTGGCGCTTGTTGTAGGTGCCGCAAGACGGGCACGCGATGTGCTGCTGCTTGGGCTCGTGGCAGCGCTCGCACGCAACCAGGGTGGGGACCGCAGCCTTCCACTGCGACCGGCGGTGGCGCGTGTTGCTGCGCGACATCTTCCGCTTCGGAACAGCCACGGCTACTTCTCCTGCTTCTCGGCGGCGTCCGCGGATCCTGGCCCGTCGCCGCTCATCTCGTCCTTCTCGCCATCTTCGAGTGAACCGGCGAGTCCCTGCAGTGCCGCCCAACGGATGTCGACGGCGTCGTGGTGGTGGTCCGGGTCGTCCGCGAGCCGGGCTCCGCATTCGGAGCACAGGCCGGGGCAGTCGTCCTGGCACACCGGCTGCATCGGCAGTGCGAGCACCACCGCGTCACGCAGCACGGTCTCGAGGTCGAGCATGCCGTCCTCGAGGAAGAGCCTGTCCTCGTCGTCCTCGGCGTCGTCGCCCGGCTCCGCGATCGCACGGCCCCGGTCGTCGGCGTCAGGGTACGAGAACATCTCCTGGAAATCCGCCACGAGCTCCAGCTCGAGCGGCTCCAGACACCTTACGCACTCCCCCTCGGCCGTCGCACGGGCGGTGCCCGTGACGAGCACCCCTTCCATGACCGACTCGAGCCGGAGTTCAAGCTCCACCGGGGCGCCTTCCGGCACTCCGACGACTCCCTGGATACCGAAGTCCCTGGGCGCCTCGACCGAGCGGGTCAGCCGCTGCAGCGCGCCCGGCCTCCGTCCCAGCTCGTGCGTGTCGAACACGAGGGGATTACGGTGGTCGAGGCGGGCGTTCAGAGCCATTCCTGCTTTCGATCTTCGAGCTTGGGGAACGCCGACCCGTGGGGTTCCCGGGCAGCGTGGATCGCGGATGTGCACACGACCGAGGAGCCAGGATACTGGACCTTCGGCTCTCCGCCCAATCCGGCCCCGTGGCAACCGGCGACGGGCCGGTCAGCCGTTGCCGCGGCCCTGTTCGTAGGCCCGCAGCTGTTCGGCACTGATCATGCTGGTGTCGAAGAGGCTGGTCTCGTCGAGGACGGCCGGGGTCTGTTGCTGCTGCGGGACGTAGCCCTGCTGGGCCTGGCCCGGGTCGTACGCCGGCTGCTGCGGGGTCTCGTAGCCCTGGTAGGCGGCGTACGGGTCCTGCTGGGCGGCCTGCTGCTGGTAGCCGTACGGATCCTGCCCGCCGCCGTACTGCTGCTGGTAGCCGCCGTACGGGTCGGGCTGCTGGTAGTCGTACGCCGCCTGCTGCTGGGCGTAGTCCTGCTGCTGCGGGTCCTGCTGGGGGATGTGCGGCGCCTGCTGGGGTGCCTGCGGCGCTTCCTGCGGCTGCTGCGGGGCCCGCTGGGCCGGGATGTCCGGCATGGCCGCGAGGTCGGCGAGGTAGTCGGCGTCGCTGGAGTGCTGGATCGTGGTGGAGTCCTCGGCGAGGGCACCGAGGTCGTCGCTGGCGATCCGGCCGTGCAGGGTCTGACGGCCCCGGCCCACCGCCTCCAGGGTCTTGGCGAGGACCGCCTCGAAGGCACCGAGCTTGACGTCGACGTACTCGTCGGCGCTGCGGCGCAGGGTCTCCGGGTCGTGACTGCGCTCGGGGGCGTCGTCTTCCTCGGGGTCCACATAGCCCTGCTCGTCGAGACCGGGTCCGGTGCCGAGCAGCTTCTCGCGGCCGCGGCCGACGGAGCCGAGTGTCTTGGTGAGGACGACCTCGAAGTTGGCGAGCTTGGAGTCGACGTAGTCGTCGGCCTCCGCGCGGACCTCTTCGGCCTCCCTGCGGGCCTCGGCGAGGATCCGGTCGGCCTCGGACTGGGAGCGGCGGGCGACCTCCGTGCCGGAGATCAGGGAGCCGCGCTCGGCGTGCGCGCCCTCGATGATCCGCTCGGCCTCCTGGCGGGCCTGCTCGACCATCTGCTCGCGGTCGCCGATGAGTTCCTGGGCCTGGGCGAGGGAGTCGGGCAGCGCCGCGCGCACCTCTTCGAGCATCGAGAGCAGCTCTGCGCGGTTGACCACGCACGAGGCCGACATGGGCATCGACCGGGCACCGGAGACCGCGGCGACGATCTCGTCCAGCTTCTTCTGCACGTCCACCGTGTGCTCGCCACTCTCTACAGCTGTGTTGGAGACGGACGCAACGACTGTACGGCCCCGGGCCTGGCGGGGAACACCGGCCGTCGGATTGCCGGGGCCCCGCCGCCCCGGGCGGCCGCCCCGGCGGCGCTCAGTCCCTGCGCAGCCGCTCGGAGAGAGCGGAGAGGACTTCCGGGGGCACCAGGTGCGAGACGTCGCCGCCCCAGGTGGCGACCTCTTTGACCAGGGAGGACGACAGGAAGCTGTAGGTGGGGTTGGTGGGGATGAAGAGGGTCTCCACACCCGAGAGGCCGTTGTTCATCTGGGCCATCTGCAGCTCGTAGTCGAAGTCGCTGACCGCGCGCAGGCCCTTGACGATCGCGGGGATGTCGCGCTGCTTGCAGAAGTCGACGAGGAGACCGTGGAAGGCTTCGACCCGTACGTTTCCGTACTCGGCGGTGACCCGGCCGATCAGGTCGATGCGTTCCTCGACCTCGAACAGGCCCTTCTTGGACTGGTTGATCATCACCGCGACGTAGACCTCGTCGTAGAGGCTGGAGGCGCGGCCGATGATGTCGAGATGTCCGTTGGTGATCGGGTCGAACGACCCGGGGCATACGGCGCGGCGCACTTGCGATCCCTCGCTCTCCGGTCCGGTCATCGTGCGTCTTCGCACGTAGAGGCGGCGCGACCGTACCAAAACGTTCCCTCGCCGTAGCGACGGGCCCTGATCGCGTCGAAACCGGGCGGCCACCCGAACTCTCCGCCTCTGGTGCTGCGCTCCACGGTGACGACGGCTTCCTCGGCGAGCCACCCCCCGGAACGGAGTGTGAGCAAGATCTCGCGAAGATCGTCGTCGGAGACGCTGTACGGGGGGTCGAGGAAGACGATGTCGTACGGCCCGGCCGTCGGCGGGGGCGTGCGGATGACCTGTTCCGCCTTGCCCGGTCTGACTTCGGCGCCGGGCAGTCCCAGCGCCCTGATGTTGTCCCGGACCGTGCGGACGGCCCTGGCGTCGGCCTCGACGAGGAGGGTGTGCCCCGCTCCCCGGGACAGGGCCTCCAGGCCCACGGCGCCGGAGCCGGCGTACAGGTCGAGGACGCGCTCGCCCTCCAGCGGGCCGCCGAGGAGGGCCTGCCAGGTGGAGAACAGGCCTTCGCGCGCACGGTCGGAGGTGGGTCGGGTGCCGTTGCCCGGCGGTACGCCCAGGCGGCGCCCGCCGGCCCGGCCGGCGATCACGCGGGTCATGTCCTGGTCCTCGTCCTTGTCGGTGCGCTCGGAATGTGTTCGGGATGCGTGTCGGTGCGTTCGGGATGCGTTCGCGTACGTGGCTGGGTGCCGCGGGCCCGAAGGATGGTTCCAGTCTGTCAGCCCTTCTCCAGGTACTGCTCCCGCTCGTCGTCCAGCAGGGCGGCCAGTGCCGTGCGCAGCCCCGGCAGACGCTCCAGGTCGGGGTCTGCGGCGACGACCGCGGCCGCCTCCTCACGGGCCTCGACGATGATCTCCTCGTCGTCGATGACGGCGAGCATGCGCAGGCTGGAGCGGGTGCCGGACTGGGCCTGGCCCAGGACGTCGCCCTCGCGGCGCTGTTCGAGGTCGATGCGGGAGAGCTCGAAGCCGTCGAGGGTGGCGGCGACCGCGCCCAGCCGCTGCCGGGCCGGGCTCGCCTCGGGCATCTCGGTGACCAGCAGGCACAGGCCGGGGGCCGAGCCGCGTCCGACCCGGCCGCGCAGCTGGTGGAGCTGGGAGACGCCGAAGCGGTCCGCGTCCATGATCACCATCGCGGTCGCGTTGGGGACGTTGACCCCGACCTCGATGACGGTGGTGGCGACCAGGACGTCGGTCTCGCCCGCGGCGAAGCGGCGCATGACGGCGTCCTTGTCGTCGGGCTGCATCCTGCCGTGCAGGACCTCCACGCGGAGACCCTGCAGCGGCCCCTTCGCAAGGTGGTCGGCGACGTCGAGGACGGCGAGCGGCGGACGCCTCTCGGCATCGGTCTCCCCCGCGGCCGCGGGGGGTTTCTTCTTCCCTGCCTTCGGCTCGTCCTCCTCGTCGCCGATGCGCGGGCAGACCACGTACGCCTGATGGCCGCCCTCGACCTCCTCGCGCACCCGCTCCCAGGCGCGGGCCAGGAAGTGGGGCTTGTCGGCGGCGGGGACGACATGGCTGGCGATGGGCGAGCGGCCGGCCGGGAGCTGGTCTAGGACGGAGGTCTCCAGGTCACCGAAGACGGTCATCGCGACCGTGCGCGGAATGGGGGTGGCGGTCATGACGAGCAGGTGCG
Organism: Streptomyces sp. NPDC050388; assembly: GCF_040655635.1. Taxonomy (NCBI): domain Bacteria; kingdom Bacillati; phylum Actinomycetota; class Actinomycetes; order Kitasatosporales; family Streptomycetaceae; genus Streptomyces; species Streptomyces sp. NPDC050388. The sequence continues at coordinate 30,748 of NZ_JBFAKH010000018.1, read as the reverse complement.
GGGGCTGCTTGCCCTTGCCGCGCAGGGCGTCGCGCTGTTCCACGCCGAACCGATGCTGCTCGTCGACGACGACCAGGCCCAGGTCGTGGAACTGGACCTTGTCCTCGATCAGCGCGTGGGTGCCGATCACGACGCCGGCCTCACCGGTGGCCAGGTCGAGCAGGGCCTGGCGGCGGGCCGCCGCGCCCATGGAGCCGGTGAGCAGCACCACTTTGGTGGCGTTCTCCGCCCCGCCCAGCATTCCTCCCTCGGCCAGCTCGCCCATCATCTCGGTGACCGACCGGTGGTGCTGCTGGGCGAGCACCTCGGTGGGCGCGAGCATGGCCGCCTGTCCCCCTGCGTCGACGACGGCGAGCATGGCGCGCAGGGCGACCAGGGTCTTTCCGCTGCCCACCTCGCCCTGGAGCAGCCGGTGCATCGGGTGCTCCGTCGCCAGGTCGTCGAAGATCTCCTTCGAGACCTTCTGCTGGCCCTCGGTGAGCGTGAAGGGGAGGCGGTCGTCGAAGGCCGCGAGCAGGCCGTCCGGCCTCGGTCTGCGGGCGACGGCGGGAAGCAGGGCGTCGGCATGGCGGCGGCGGGCGAGGGCGACCTGGAGGACGAAGGCCTCGTCCCATTTGAGGCGGGCGCGGGCGTCCTCGATGTCGGCCCTGGTCTGCGGGCGGTGGATCTTCAGCAGGGCCTCGGGCAGCGGGACCATGCCGCGCCCCTCACGCAGTGCGCCGGGGAGGGGGTCCACGGCGTCCCGGGCACTGGGCAGGACGGTCTGGAGCGCCTTGCCGATCTTCCAGGACTCCAGCTTGGCGGTGGCGGGATAGATCGGGATCAGTGCGCCGGCCCAGGTCTCCACGCTCTCCTCTGAGTCACCTCGTAGCAACTCGTAAGCAGGGTGGGCGAGTTGGAGTCGACGATTGAAGACGGAGACCTTGCCGGCGAACATCGCGCGGGTGCCGGGCAGGAGTTCCTTGTGCGGTTTGTGGACGCCGTTGCCGAAGAAGACCAGTTGGAGCCGGCCGCTGCCGTCCGTGATGGTGACCTCCAGGCGTTGGCCCTTGCCGCGCGGGGCCTTGGAGGAGGCGAAGGTGTGCAGGCGGGCGTCGGCGACCTGGGCGACCACGGTGACGTGCTCGTCCATGGGGAGGTCGACGAGGTGCGTGAGCTGACCGCGCTCCTCGTACCTGCGGGGGTAGTGGTGGAGGAGGTCGCCGACCGTGTGCAGGCCGAGGTGCTCGGCCATCACCTTCGCGGTGGGAGGGCCGAGCACCGACTTCAGTGGCTGTTCCAGTGGTTCTCGCAGTGCGGGCACGAGATCCATTGCACACCAAGGCACTGACAAAGCGGGAACGCGGGAGCCGGAACGCCCCTGAACGTCTCGGGAAATCCCTGGTCAGGCCAGTCACCGGGGTTTCAGGAGGACGCGCTCCGGCACGCGCCGGTCCTACGGGCCGGTCCAGAGCGACCGCGCTCACGACGGGAGGGCCCCGGTGTTCACTCCACGCCGATGAGGAGCAGGGCGCCCTGTCTGCCGCCGTGGTAGAGCACCGTGTCGACCGCCAGGTAGCCCTCACGGACCCTGGCCTCCAGGTGGGCGGCGAGGGTGTGCGGGGTCTCGTCGCCGAGGACCAGGGTGACCATCTCCCCGCCCGCGGCGAGCATCCGGTCCAGGACGGCCGCGGCGGTGGCCGTGACGTCGTCGCCGATCACGGCCACATCACCGTCGATGAGGCCGAGGACGTCGCCGGCCTGGCAGATCCCGGCCATGGTCCAGGACTGCCGTTCGGCGACGGTGACCTCGGCGTACCGGGTCGCGCCGGCCGCCGAGGTCATCGCCACCACATCCTCGTCGAAGCGGCGCTCCGGCTCGTGCACCGCGAGCGCCGCGATGCCCTGGACCGCGGAACGGGTCGGGATGAGCGCCACCCGGAGCCCTTCGGCACGGGCCTGTTCGGCCGCCGCGGCGGCGGTGTGACGCAGCTCCTCGTCGTTGGGCAGCAGCACCACCTCACGCGCGTGCGCCCGCCGCACGGCCTCGACGAGCTCACCGCTCGCCGGCGGCTCACCGGGCCGGGCGAGCACCGTGGTCGCACCGGCCTCGGTGTACAGGCCGGCGAGCCCCTCTCCGGGCACCACGGCCACCACGGCCCGCTGGACACGTTCCTGGAGCGGACGCCCGGCACCGGAGGTGTGTGCGTCACCGGCGCCGAAGTGCGTGATCCGGATACGGTGCGGGCGTCCGGCCTCGACCCCCGCCTCCACGGCGGCGCCGGCGTCGTCGACGTGGACGTGGACGTTCCACAGTCCGTCGCCGCCGACCACGACGAGCGAGTCCCCGAGACCGTCGAGCCGCTGCCGCAGCCGCTCCACGGCCGCGTCCGAGGCCTCCAGGAGGTAGATCACCTCGAAGGCGGGCCCGGTGAGCCCCGTCGCCCCCTCACCGTCGGCGCACTGCGCGGACCCGGCGGACGCGCCGTGCGCCACGCGCGCGTGGCGCACGGAATCGGGCGCCGGGCTTCTCGGTGTCTCCCCCGTGAACGTCTCCACCAGCGCCCCGAGCACCGCCACCAGCCCCCTGCCGCCCGCGTCCACCACTCCCGCCCGCTGGAGCACGGCCAGCTGGCCCGGTGTCGCGGCGAGGGCCGCGCCGGCTCCCTCGTAGGCCGCCCGCGCGACCGCCCCGCAGTCGCCCTCCGCTCCGCCGGCCGCGTCGGCGGCGGCCGAGGCGACGGTGAGCACGGTGCCCTCGACGGGGTGGGCCACGGCCTGGCGCGCGGAGTCGGCCGCGTTGCGCAGGGCCTGCCGCAGCCCCTGCCCGTCGGCGTGGGTCTCCGTCTCGTACCCGGCCAGCACCTGTGCCATCCCCCGCAGCAACTGGGCCAGGATCGTCCCGGAGTTCCCGCGGGCACCGATCAACGCACCGTGCGCCATCGCCCGCGCCGCCTCGGCCAGCGTGGGCCCCTCGGGCCCGTCGGGGTCATGAGCCCGGTCGGTCCGCTCGGCCTCGTGCCCCGCGAACACCGCCTCGACCGCCGTGGCGGCGGACTCGACCGTCAGGTAGAGATTCGTACCGGTGTCGCCGTCCGCCACGGGGTAGACGTTGATCGCGTCGATCTCCTCACGCGCCCGGCCGAGGGCGTCGAGCGCGAGTCCGCACCAGGCACGCACCGCGAGAGCATCGAAGAATGTCTGCGGCACCTGCGCCACCTGCGCCTCCCTGAGCTGCCGGCCGTGGCTCGCAGCGTAGACCTTGGGGTGCCGGGCGGCGGAAGCGGGCCGGGACGGGCCCCTGAGCTGCCATGGTAGTTTCGTTCTACTGGTGCAGCCGTTGTATGCTGCTCCGGTTGCCCGATCCGAATCGGGCCTCTCCCTGGCAAAGCCACTCAGATTCCCAAGGGCTCCTGGAGCTCCGGCATCCTGATCCCGGCCGTGCCGGGATCAACCGTAAGTGCATCTGAAGTCTTTGGAGTGACCCGTGGCTGCCAACTGCGACGTCTGCGGCAAGGGGCCGGGCTTCGGCAACAACATCTCGCACTCGCACCGCCGTACGCCCCGTCGCTGGAACCCGAACATCCAGCGCGTGCGTACCGTGGTGGGCGGGACGCCGAAGCGCGTGAACGCTTGCACCTCGTGCATCAAGGCCGGCAAGGTCTCGCGCTGACGCTCTCACTGAGCGCGCGGCCACAGCTGGTCCACCGCACTGAGCCGGTCCACCCGAAGTGGACCGGCTTTTTGCCGTGCCCGCACGGGTCGGCTCCCGTACGTACGTCTGCCGGGCGGGCGCTCTCAGCCCGTGTCGGCTCCCGTCAGCGCCCATCCGTGATCCACCGGCCCGATTCCGCCACCCAGCGCGAATCCGGCCGCGATCGCCCCCGTGACGTACTCCTTGGCGGCCGTCACCGCCGCCGGCACCGGCCGGCCCTTCGCCAGGTGCGCGGCGATCGCCGAGGCGAGGGTGCAGCCCGTGCCGTGGGTGTGCCGGTTGTCGTACCTCGGAGCGCGCAGCCAGTGTTCCTGTGAACCGTCCGTCAGCAGGTCGACGGCCTCGCTCGTGTCCCCGGCGAGGTGACCGCCCTTGATCACGACCCACCGCGGCCCGAACTCCAGCAGCGCCTCCGCGGCCCGGCGGAAGCCCTTCTCCGACTCCACCCGCACACCGGTGAGTTGTGCCACTTCGTCCAGGTTCGGCGTGGCCACGGTCGCGACCGGCAGCAGCTTCGTCCGTACGGAGTCCAGCGCGGAGGACGCCAGCAGCGCGTCCCCGTGCTTGGAGACTCCGACCGGGTCGACGACCACCGGCGCCCGGGTCCCGGAGATCAGATCGGCCACCGCCTCGACGAGTTCGGCGGAGGCCAGCATGCCGGTCTTGACCGCCTGGACGCCGATGTCGTCGACGACGCTGCGGTACTGGGCCCGTACCGCCTCCACCGGCAGCGGCCAGGCGCCCTGCACACCCAGGGAGTTCTGCGCGGTCACCGCGGTGACCACGCTCATGCCGTGCGTGCCCAGCGCGAGCATCGTCTTCAGGTCGGCCTGGATTCCCGCGCCCCCGCCGGAGTCCGAGCCGGCCACGGTCAGCACCCTCGGTGGAGCGACCCCGGCGCTCATGACTCGATGTCCCCGAAGTGGTCCCACCCGGCCTGAACGGTCCAGGGGGCCCCGTCGACCGTCACCTGGGGCAGCGCCGAAGGGTTGAGCACCTCGCCTATCACCTTCCATCGGGCGGGCAGTTTCACGTCCGGCGGGAAGGTGGCCACGATCGCGTGGTCCTCTCCCCCGGTCAGCACCCACTGCATGGGGTCGACACCGACGGCCTGTCCGATGTCGTTCATCTGGGAGGGGATGTCGATCGCTCCGGAACGGATGTCGATGCGCACCTTGCTGGCCTCGGCGATGTGACCGAGGTCGGCGATCAGTCCGTCGCTCACGTCGCACATCGCCGTCGCGCCCAGCCCCGCGGCCGCGGGACCCGCGTGGTACGGCGGCTCGGGGCGGCGGTGCGCCTCCACGAAGGCGCGCGGCGAGCGGAAGCCGCGCGAGAGCACCGCGTGCCCGGCCGCGGACCAGCCGAGCCAGCCGGTCACCGCGACGAGGTCGCCGGGCTGTGCGCCGCTCCGGGTCACCGCCTCCTGGTTGCGCAGGTCACCGAGCGCGGTGATCGAGACCATGATCGTGTCACCGCGGACGACGTCTCCGCCGACCACTGCGGCACCCGCGACCTGGCATTCGTCGCGCAGGCCGTCCATCAGCTCCGAGGGCCAGGTCACCGGCAGTTCCGCGGGGACGACCAGGCCGAGCAGCAGCGCGGTCGGCACGGCGCCCATGGCGGCGATGTCGGCGAGGTTCTGGGCGGCGGCCTTGCGGCCGACGTCGTAGGCCGTGGACCAGTCGCGGCGGAAGTGACGGCCCTCCAACAGGATGTCGGTGCTGGCCACGACCCTGCGGTCGGGTGCGGCGACCACCGCGGCGTCGTCGCCGGGGCCGACCCGGACCGCCGGCGTGGTGGTGAGGCGGGAGGTGAGCTCCCTGATGAGCCCGAACTCCCCGAGCTCACCAACAGTGCCCTTCATTTCCCCAGCTCCCCTTCTTTCCCTGTCCGTTCCCGGTCCCGTTCCCGGTCGCGAGTCGTCTGTGTCCTCGCTACGGTCGAAGTGACCGTCACCTTCTGTCCAGTCCGGACCCCGGCGCGCGGAGTCCGGGCCCCGCAGGTCTCCCCGCGAAGAGCGGCGACGCGATACCGTGGCGTTCCTTTTCCCCACATGATCCTCGTGTCCGCTCTGGAGGTTTCGTGGTACAGGCGTACATCCTGATCCAGACGGAGGTCGGCAAGGCGTCGACCGTCGCCGATCTGATCGGCGAGATCCCCGGAGTCGTCCAGGCCGAGGACGTGACCGGACCCTATGACGTCATCGTGCGCGCCCAAGCCGACACCGTCGACGACCTGGGGCGCATGGTGGTCGCGAAAGTCCAGCAGGTGGACGGCATCACCCGTACCCTGACCTGCCCGGTCGTCCATCTGTAGCCCCCGTCTACCCTGTGCCGGTGAGCTCCTTCCGTCACCGTCACGCAGTCCTGCCCGCACTCGCCGCCGTCGTGCTGATCACCACCGCGGGCTGCTCCTCGGCAGACGACAGCACGTCGACGGCGGTTCCCAGCCCGGACGCGAAGGTCACCGAGCTGTGCCGGAACCTGGACAAGGCCCTGCCGGCGACGGTGGACGGTGAGAATCGCGACGATCCCGAACCCGCGTCCGAACTGACCGCGGGCTGGGGCGGCGTGGCGATCATACTGCGGTGCGGTGTCGGGCAGCCGCCGAAGATGATCGACCCCAAGGTGGCGAACGGCAACGACCCGGACGCGATGGCGGGGGGCGTGAACGGCGTCGACTGGCTGATGGAACAGCAGGACGACGAGACGTACCGCTTCACGACCGCCAACCGTGAAGCCTATGTCGAGGTGCGGGTGACCGACAGGCGGGACAGCACGGGCGTACTGATCGATCTCGCCCCGGCCGTCAAGGAGGCGATCCCCGAGGGGATCGCCTCCTAGAACCTGTCCCGCCGCCCGGGTACCGGCTGTGGGCTCAGCGCAGTCCGGTCGGGCGGCGGAGCGCCGCCTGCACCAGTCGGTCCACCAGCTCCGGGTATTCGACGCCGGTGGCCTGCCACATCTTCGGGTACATCGAGATGGGCGTGAAGCCGGGCATCGTGTTGATCTCGTTGATCACGAACTCGCCGTCCTCGGTGAGGAAGAAGTCCGCGCGCACCAGCCCCTCGCAGCCGGCCGCCTCGAACGCCTCCACCGCCAGCCCGCGTACCTCGGCCGTCTCCTCGCCGGTCAGCGGTGCGGGCACCAGTCCGGGCGTGGAGTCGATGTACTTGGCGTCGAAGTCGTAGTAGGCGTGCGCGTCCGGCGGCGGGATCTCGGCGGGGACCGAGGCGCGCGGGCCGTCCTCGAACTCCAGCACACCGCACTCGATCTCACGGCCGCGCAGGGCCGCCTCCACCAGGATCTTCGGGTCGTGCCGCTGGGCCTCGGCGATCGCCTCGTCCAGGCCGGAGAGGTCGTCGACCTTGGTGATGCCGATCGAGGAGCCCGCCCGTGCGGGCTTCACGAACAGCGGCCAGCCGTGCTCGCCGGCGAAATCGATGATCTTCTTGCGGGCGGCGGACTCGTCGCGCTCCCATTCGCGCGGCCGGATCACCACGTACGGGCCGACCCTCAGCCCGAAGGAGGTGAACACCCGCTTCATGTACTCCTTGTCCTGGCCGACGGCCGAGGCGAGCACCCCGGAGCCCACGTAGGGGACGCCGGAGAGCTCCAGGAGTCCCTGCAGGGTGCCGTCCTCCCCGTAGGGGCCGTGCAGCACCGGGAAGACGACGTCGACCTCGCCGAGCGCCTTGGGCACCGAACCGGGCTCGTTGTAGACGACTTCACGGTTGCCGGGATCGAGGGGGAGCACCACCGCGCCCTCGGTCGAGTCGGCGAGCTGGTCCACGCTGGGCTGCCGCCGGTCGACGATGGCCATGCGGTCCGGCTCGTCGGCGGTGAGCGCCCACCGGCCGTCCTGGGTGATGCCGATCGGCAGGACCTCGTACTTGGTCCGGTCGATGGCCTTGAGGACGGCGCCGGCGGTGACCACGGAGATCCCGTGCTCGGAGCTGCGCCCGCCGAACACAACGGCCACACGCGGCTTGCGAGGCGGCTGCTCGGGGCTCTGGGGAAGGTTCTCGGTGCTCATATGGCGATGAGAGTACCCGGTGGTACAGCCACGATGAAGCGCCCGCGACGTGGCAAACGGAGGGTCGCCCGCGCCGCCGTCGTACGGACGCCGCCCGTGGTCGCTCGGCGCCGCTCGGCGTCGCTCAGCGTCGCTCGGGTTTCGCGCTGCGCGACATCAGCTCCTTGAGGGCGACCACCGGCGACTTGCCCTCGTGCACGATGCCGACGACCGTCTCGGTGAGCGGCATGTCGACGCCGTGCCGGCGGGCCAGGTCCAGCACCGACTCGCAGGACTTGACGCCCTCGGCGGTCTGCTTGGTGACCGCGACGGTCTCCTCGAGGGTCATGCCCTTGCCGAGGTTGGTGCCGAAGGTGTGGTTGCGCGAGAGCGGTGAGGAGCAGGTGGCCACCAGGTCGCCCAGGCCGGCGAGTCCGGCGAAGGTCAGCGGGTCCGCGCCGAGCGCCACGCCGAGCCGGGTGGTCTCGGCGAGCCCGCGGGTGATGAGCGAGCCCTTGGCGTTGTCGCCGAGCCCCATGCCGTCCGCGATGCCGACGGCCAGCCCGATCACGTTCTTCACCGCGCCGCCCAGTTCGCAGCCGACGACGTCGGTGTTGGTGTACGGGCGGAAGTACGGCGTGTGGCAGGCGGCCTGGAGCCGCTGGGCCACGGCCCCGTCGGTGCAGGCGACGACTGCGGCGGCCGGCATCCGGGCGGCGATCTCACGGGCGAGGTTGGGTCCGGTGACCACGGCGATCCGGTCGGCGCCGGCTCCGGCGACGTCCTCGATCACCTCGCTCATCCGCATGGCGGAGCCGAGTTCGACGCCCTTCATCAGCGACACCAGGACCGTGTCCGGGGCGAGCAGCGGTTTCCATCCGGTGAGGTTGCCGCGCAGCGTCTGCGAGGGGACCGCGAGAACGGTGAAGTCGGCGTCGCGCGCGGCCTCGGCGGCGTCGGTGGTGGCCCGCAGGTTCTCCGGGAGTTCGACACCGGGCAGGTAGTCGGGGTTGGTGCGGGTGGAGTTGACCGCTTCCACGAGTTCGGGACGCCGTGCCCACAGCACGACGTCGCATCCCGCGTCGGCGAGCACCATGCCGAAGGCCGTGCCCCACGATCCGGTGCCGAACACGGCGGCCTTGACCGGTTTGCTCACTTGCCCAGCCCCTCTTCCCGCGCGACGGCCCGTTCTCCGGGCCTGTGCTCCTCCTGCCGCCGGTCCTCCGGCGATCCGTGCTCAGGCGCCCCCTCCTGCCGCCTCGGCCGGGTCTGGGCCCGGGTCTTGCGACCCTGCTCCGAGCGCTCGCGGCGCGGGTCGTAGGGCACCTCGGGGGCCTTCTCCCCGCGGATCTCCTCCAGCAGACGGGTCACCGCCGCCATGATGGCCTCGGTTGCCTCCTTGAGCAGCTCCGGAGTCATCTCCCGGTCGTAGAAGCGGTCCAGGTCCACGGGCGGTCCGGCCAGCACGCGGTGGGTCTTGCGCGGGAAGAAGCGGGGCTTGGTGGCGTACGGCGGCAGCACCTCGTTGGCGCCCCACTGCGCGACCGGGATGACGGGGCACTTGGTCTGCAGGGCCACCCGCGCGGCACCGGTCTTGCCGGTCATGGGCCAGCCGTGCGGATCACGGGTGAGGGTGCCCTCGGGGTAGAAGGCGACGCACTCACCGCGCTCCACGGCGTCGATCGCGGCCCGGAAGGCGCTGAGCGCGTCCGTGCTTTCCCGGTAGACGGGAATCTGCCCGGTGCCCCGCATTGCGGCACCGACGAATCCCTTCTTGAAAAGACCGCTCTTCGCCAGGAATCGCGGAACGCGCCCGGTGTTGTACTGGAAGTGCGCATAGGCGAAGGGATCGATGTGCGAATTGTGGTTTACCGCGGTGATAAATCCGTCCTCAGCCGGAATGTTCTCCATTCCGCGCCAGTCCCGCTTGAGCAGAACCACCAGCGGCGGTTTACAGAGAACCGCGGCGAAGCGGTACCAAAAGCCGATTCTGCGGCGCGGCACAGGGACACCTTCCTCTAAGTCCTGGAACCGGGGGCCAGGCGGGCCGCACAAGTGTCGCCCCGGGCCGCCGGTCTGTCGAGAACACCGTACGCCCCGACCCCCTGGCCACCGGGTGCCACGGGGGACAATGGCGACGACGAGAGAGGGACGTAACACGCGTGCAGTGGACCTTGGTGGTACCCCTGAAACCACTGGCCGAGGCCAAGAGCAGGCTCGCGGACACCGCGGACGACGCGGTGCGTCCGGGGCTGGCCCTGGCCTTCGCTCAGGACACGGTCGCGGCCGCGCTGGCCTGCCGCGCCGTGCGCGAAGTGGTGGTCGTCACGGGCGACGCCCTGGCCGGCCGTGAGCTGGCCGCGCTCGGCGCCCACATCGTCTCCGACGAACCGGGCGGCGGCCTGAACGCGGCACTCGCGCACGCGGCCGTCGCCGTGCGCGCCTTCCGGGACGCGGGGCCCGTGGCGGCCCTCAACGCCGATCTCCCGGCGCTGCGCCCGGCCGAATTGGCCCGCGTCCTCGACCGGGCCGCCGCCTTCCCGCGCGCATTCCTCTCCGATGCCGCGGCCGTCGGCACCACGCTGCTCTCCGCGGCACCGAACGAGGAATTGAGTCCCTCCTTCGGCCCCGGTTCCCGGGCCCGGCACCGGGCGTTCGGAGCCGTCGAACTCTGCCTCGACGCGGTGGATTCCGTACGGCAGGACGTGGACACGGGCGACGATCTGCGGGCGGCGCTGGCGCTGGGCGTGGGGCCGCGCACGGCGGCCGCCACCGCACGGTTGCTGGTCGCGGAGCAGTAGGCTGCCGACATGCAGGCGACCGCGTACACCTACGATCCGGAAAGCCGCAGCGGCCAGGTGCTGCTGGACGACGGCACACCGGTGCCCTTCGACGCGCGGGCCTTCGACGCCGGGGGCCTCAGGCTGCTGCGACCCGGGCAGCGGGTGCGCGTCGAGACCGAGGGCGAGGGCGGGGCCCGGCGGATCACGCTGGTGACGCTCCACACGTTCTGACCCGCCGCGGCGTACGGCGGGATGCCGGACACACCGCGGGCCGGGCTCCGTGACGGAGTCCGGCCCGGCGCGTGAGTACCGCTCGGCCGCCGTTACTTCTTGCGGGCGGTGGTCTTCTTGGCGGTGGTCTTGCGTGCGGTCGACTTCTTGGCGGGCGCCTTGGTGGCCGTGGCCTTCTTCGCCGGGGCCTTCTTGGCTGCCGTCTTCTTCGCCGCGGCGGTCTTGGCGGCCGGCGCGGCCTGCTTGGTGGTGGTCTTCTTCGCCGGAGCCTTCTTGGCTGCCGTCTCCTTCGCCGTCGTCTTCTTGACGGCGGCCTTCTTCGCGGCGGCCGTCTTCGCGGTCTTCTTGGCGGCGGCCTTCTTCACCGTCGCCGAAGCCCCGCCGGACAGGCTGCCCTTGGGCGCCTTCTTGACGGCGACCTCGCCACCGCGCGGCAGCTTCTTCGAGCCGCTCACCAGGTCCTTGAACCCCTGTCCCGCGCGGAAGCGCGGCACCGACGTCTTCTTGACCCGGACCCGCTCGCCGGTCTGGGGGTTGCGGGCGTAGCGGGCCGGACGGTCGACCTTCTCGAACGAACCGAAACCGGTGACGGATACCCGGTCCCCCGCGACCACGGCGCGGACGATGGCATCGAGGACCGCGTCGACGGCGTCGGCGGCCTGCTGTCGACCGCCCATCTTGTCGGCAATCGCTTCTACGAGCTGCGCCTTGTTCACGTCTTCCCCTTCGGAGACATCGCCCGAACGAATCCGTTCAAGCGTTTTCGCACGTTAGGCAGATATATACCGCAAATCAAACACGAAACGGGCTTATCACCCTTGTGCCGCAATGAACTCGGCTGCCTTGACTGATTCAGCGTTCCTCTTCGGGGAATCGACCCTCGTCGAGGTCCGTGATGAACAGTTCCAGCCGCCTTGCCGCGTTGGCGAGATCGTGCTTGGCCGCGGCCGTAATGACCAGCAGCTTCCGGGTCAGCGCCATCCGTACGCCCTCCGGTACTTGCAGTGCGCGCACTCTTGCATGCGCTTCTTTGAGCCGGGCCGCGACCAGCGTGTAGAGCTCGAGTTGGCCGTCGCGTTCCATGCACAGATTGTGCCATCTGGGGCGAGTTGTCGCCTGCGCAGGGGGCAACTGCCGCCTCGGACGGCAGTCCGAGCACGCTCGGAGATCACGCACACGTGACACGTGTACCCCGGCAACCACCTTCATAACGTGGGAAGTTGCAAGGCCTCAAGAGGACGCGCGGGTCCGAACGGGTGCAGACACGGCCGTACCCCCGATCGGTCCGATCGGGGGTACGGAGGGGGGTTGGGGTGGCCGAAAGTCGACCTGCCGCGAGGACTTCGCGTCAGGCGGCCGGCGACGTGATCGTCTGCGGCTTGTGCGCCGGGCGCTTCGCCTCGTACGCGGCGATGTCCGCCTCGCTCTGCAGCGTGATGGAGATGTCGTCGAGCCCGTTCAGCAGCCGCCAGCGGGAGTTCTCGTCGAGCTCGAAGGCGGCGGTGACGCCCTCGGCGCGCACCTCGCGGGCCCGGAGGTCGACGGTGATCTCGGCGGTGGGGTCCGCTTCCGTCAGCTCCCACAGCGCGTCCACGGTCTGCTGGTCCAGGACCACGGTGAGCAGGCCGTTCTTCAGCGAGTTGCCGCGGAAGATGTCGGCGAAGCGGGAGGAGATCACGGTTTTGAAGCCGTAGTTCTGCAGGGCCCAGACCGCGTGCTCGCGGGAGGAGCCGGTGCCGAAGTCGGGGCCGGCGACCAGCACGGTGGCGCCCTGGCGCTCGGGGCTGTTGAGGACGAACTCGGGGTCCTTGCGCCAGGCCTCGAACAGCCCGTCCTCGAACCCGTCCCGGGTCACCTTCTTGAGCCAGTGGGCGGGGATGATCTGGTCGGTGTCGACGTTGCTGCGACGCAGCGGGACGGCCCGGCCGGTGTGGGTGGTGAAGGCTTCCATGACTGATCAGACTCCAGCGGGCGCGGGGGTGTCGGCGGCGAGGTCGGCGGGGGAGGCCAGGTGGCCGAGGACCGCGGTGGCGGCGGCGACCTGGGGGGAGACCAGGTGGGTGCGGCCGCCCTTGCCCTGCCGGCCCTCGAAGTTGCGGTTGGAGGTGGAGGCGGAGCGCTCACCGGGGGCGAGCTGGTCGGGGTTCATGCCCAGGCACATCGAACAGCCCGCGTGCCGCCATTCGGCGCCCGCCTCCTTGAAGACCACGTCCAGGCCCTCGGAGACGGCCTGCAGGCCCACCCGGGCGGAGCCGGGGACGACCAGCATCCGTACGCCGTCGGCGACTTTGCGGCCCCTGACGATGTCGGCGGCGGCGCGCAGGTCCTCGATCCGGCCGTTGGTGCAGGAGCCTACGAAGACGGTGTCCACGTTGATGGAACGCAGCGGCTGGCCGGCTGTCAACCCCATGTATTCCAGGGCCTTTTCGGCGGCCAGGCGCTCCGAGGCGTCTTCGTACGAGGCGGGGTCGGGCACGGCGGCCGACAGCGGCGCGCCCTGGCCGGGGTTGGTGCCCCAGGTGACGAACGGCGACAGTTCGGCGGCGTCGATGACGACCTCGGCGTCGAACTCGGCGTCCTGGTCGGTGCGCAGCGTCTTCCAGTAGGCCACGGCCGCGTCCCAGTCCTCGCCCCGGGGGGCGTGCGGACGGCCCTCGAGGTAGGCGAACGTGGTCTCGTCGGGGGCGATCATGCCCGCGCGGGCGCCGGCCTCGATCGACATGTTGCAGATGGTCATCCGGGCCTCCATCGAGAGCTTCTCGATGGCCTCGCCGCGGTACTCCAGGACGTAGCCCTGGCCGCCGCCGGTGCCGATCCGCGCGATGACCGCCAGGATCAGGTCCTTGGCCGTGACCCCGTCGGGCAGTTCGCCCTCGACGGTGATCGCCATGGTCTTGGGGCGGGTCATCGGCAGGGTCTGGGTGGCCAGCACGTGCTCGACCTGGGAGGTGCCGATGCCGAAGGCCAGGCCGCCGAACGCGCCGTGCGTGGAGGTGTGCGAGTCCCCGCAGACCACGGTCATGCCGGGCTGGGTCAGTCCCAGCTGCGGCCCCACCACGTGCACGACGCCCTGCTCCACGTCGCCCAGCGAGTGCAGCCGGACACCGAACTCCGCGCAGTTCGCCCGCAGCGTCTCCAGCTGGACGCGGGAGACCGGGTCGGCGATGGGCTTGTCGATGTCCAGGGTCGGGGTGTTGTGGTCCTCGGTCGCGATGGTCAGATCGAGCCGGCGCACCCCGCGGCCGCTCTTACGGAGACCGTCGAAGGCCTGCGGGCTGGTCACCTCGTGCAGCAGGTGCAGATCGATGAAGAGGAGGTCGGGCTCGCCCTCGGCGCGCCGGACGACATGGTCGTCCCAGACCTTCTCCGCGAGTGTCCTACCCATCGCTTTCCCTCCGGCCGGCACACACGCGCCGGCCCAACTAGAGATCTGTGAGGAGACGGCGCCCCCGCCCCTGGTCCCGGGCGTCGCCGCCAGGCCCGGTGATCCACGGGCCACGGTGCTTCCTGCTGATCGGCGCACAGCACCGATCGCGTCGTGCGGAATGCGTCGTGCCGATTGCCTCGTACGTCAAGAGTGGCGCGTTCCACCGAAAATTGAACTTGCGTTTCACAGAGTGAGACGCAAGTATCGTTGCATGGACAACAGTAGCGGCGTCGGCGTTCTGGACAAGGCGGCCCTCGTCCTGAGCGCTCTGGAGTCCGGCCCGGCCACCCTCGCGGGGTTGGTCGGTGCGACCGGACTGGCACGACCCACGGCCCACCGCCTGGCCGTGGCACTGGAACACCACCGCCTGGTGGCGCGCGACATGCAGGGCCGGTTCATCCTCGGCCCGCGCATGGCCGAACTGGCCGCGGCGGCGGGCGAGGACCGGCTGCTCGCCACGGCGGGGCCGGTGCTCACCCATCTCCGCGACGTGACCGGCGAGAGCGCCCAGCTCTATCGCCGGCAGGGCGACATGCGCATCTGCGTCGCCGCGGCGGAGCGCCTGTCGGGCCTGCGGGACACGGTCCCGGTGGGTTCCACGCTCACGATGAAGGCCGGCTCCTCCGCACAGATCCTGATGGCCTGGGAGGAGCCGGAGCGCCTGCACCGCGGCCTGCAGGGCGCCCGCTTCACGGCGACGGCCCTGTCGGGCGTCAGGCGCCGCGGCTGGGCGCAGTCGATCGGGGAGCGGGAGCCCGGCGTCGCCTCCGTCTCCGCGCCGGTGCGCGGCCCCTCGAACCGCGTGGTGGCCGCCGTCTCGGTGTCGGGACCCATCGAGCGCCTGACCCGCCACCCGGGCCGTATGCACGCCCAGGCCGTCATCGACTCCGCGGCCCGCCTCTCCGAGGCGCTGCGCCGCTCCTGACCCCACCCGCCCCCTCGGGAACGGGCCCGCCTCAACGCCGCGGCAGGCCCTCCCCCGGGCTCGTGTCCCGCCGCACCTCGGTACGCGGACACGAAGAAGCCCCCCACCGAGGTGGAGGGCTTTCCTTCTGTCTTCCCGTGTACCCCCGACCGGATTCGAACCGGCGCTACCGCCTTGAGAGGGCGGCGTGCTAGGCCGCTACACAACGGGGGCGTGGACTCTGCGTTTCCGCAGGTCCGAGCTGGTCTACCTGGACTCGAACCAAGACTAACTGAACCAGAATCAGTCGTGCTGCCAATTACACCATAGACCAATGATGGTTTAGACCAGTTCAGTACCCCCGACCGGATTCGAACCGGCGCTACCGCCTTGAGAGGGCGGCGTGCTAGGCCGCTACACAACGGGGGCCCTGGCGATCCTCACCCGGCCGGAGCCGGATGGTTTCACCGTGAGGACAGTGGGCGCTACCCGGCCGCCCTCGCGGGATGGATCTGTACCCCCGACCGGATTCGAACCGGCGCTACTGCCTTGAGAGGGCAGCGTGCTAGGCCGCTACACAACGGGGGCTTCGCGGATGAGATCCGCAGGTGCAGATGAGCTCTGCGAGCTGGCCTACCTGGACTCGAACCAAGACTAACTGAACCAGAATCAGTCGTGCTGCCAATTACACCATAGGCCACTGGAACGCAAGCCCCGGAGGGTTCTCGTTCTAGCAGTGCGCTTGAGGTTGGTGGCCTTCCGGCCCGGTCCCCCGCGGCGCAGGAAGAACATTACCCGATGCCGGACCCGGCTCCAAAACGAGTATCCGTGCCGAGGAGCGCGGGGAGTTCGTCGAGGGAGGCGATCCTGCGCGGCCCGACGGGCGGCTCCAGGGCCGCGTACGCACCGCCCCGGTCGATCCACACCGACAGCAGACCGGCCTCCGCCGCGCCCCGGCCGTCGATCTCCGGGTGGTCGCCCACGTACGCGACCTGGTCGGGAGGCAGTGCCAGGGCCTCGCAGGCCGCCAGGAAGGCGCGGGGCTCGGGTTTGGAGACGCCCAGCTCGGCGGCGCACAGGACGGCCTCGAAGCGGTCGTGGACACCGAGGACGCGCAGCTTGCGGTCCTGGACGTGGAGGCTGGAGTTGGACAGCACCGCGTGCCGGTGGCTGGCGGCGAGCGCGTCGAGGACCGGCAGGACGTCCGGGAACAGGGCCCAGGCCGCCTCGTAGTGCACGACGTAGCGCCCGAACCAGTCATCGGCCTCGTCGTCGGTCAGCTCACGCCCCAGGAAGACCCGGGTGCGGTCGCGCCGCTGCGTCTCGAAGTCGACCTCGCCGGCGGCGAACCGGGCCCACTGGAGATCGGTCACCTCCCGCCACCGCGCCAGCGCCTCCTCCACGGAGGCGTACCCGGCCAGCAGCTCCTCGGCCAGCAGGTGTGCCCGCATCCCCTCGCGGTCGGCGGAGGTGTAGTCGAAGAGTGTGTCGTCCACGTCCCAGACGACGGCTCGGATCGCCATGGGACCGACCGTACCCAAGAACGGTGAGGGGCGGCGCCCGGATGCTCCGGACGCCGCCCCTCACCCGCGGTCGGACCGGGCTACCCGGCGAGCTTCGCCAGGGCCGCGTCGATGCGGGTCAGGGTCTGCTCCTTGCCCAGGACCTCGAGGGACTCGAAGAGGGGCAGGCCGACCGTACGGCCGGTGACGGCGACGCGGACCGGGGCCTGGGCCTTGCCGAGCTTGAGGCCGTGGGCCTCGCCGGCGGCCAGGACGGCCTCCTTCAGGGACTCGGGGGAGGTCCAGTCGGCCGCGTCCAGCTTCTCGCGGGCGGTGCGCAGCAGGGCGTCGGAGCCCTCCTTCATCGCCTTGGTCCAGGAGGCCTCGTCGAAGACCGGCTCCGGCAGGAACAGGAAGTCGACGTTGTCGGTGATCTCCGACAGCACCTTCAGGCGGGTCTGCGCGTGCGGGGCGATGGCCTGCCACTTGGCCTCGTCGAAGGCCTCCGGGGCCCAGGGGGCGACGGGCGCCTTCAGCCAGGGGCGGCAGCGCTCGGTGAAGTCCTTCACCTCCAGCAGGCGGATGTGGTCGGCGTTGATCGCCTCGCACTTCTTCAGGTCGAAGCGGGCCGGGTTCGGCTGCACGTCCGCGACGTCGAAGGCCGCGACCATCTCCTCCATCGTGAAGATGTCCTGGTCCGCGGAGAGCGACCAGCCCAGCAGGGAGAGGTAGTTGAGCAGTCCCTCGGGGAGGAAGCCGCGCTCGCGGTAGAGGTTGAGCGAGGACTGGGGGTCGCGCTTGGAGAGCTTCTTGTTGCCCTCGCCCATCACGTAGGGCAGGTGGCCGAAGGCCGGGATCTGCTTCGCGATGCCGAGTTCGGTCAGCGCCTTGTACAGGGCGATCTGGCGCGGGGTGGAGGAGAGCAGGTCCTCGCCGCGCAGGACGTGGGTGATCTCCATCAGGGCGTCGTCGACCGGGTTGACCAGCGTGTACAGCGGGGCGCCGTTGGCGCGGACGATGCCGTAGTCCGGGACGTTCTCCGGGGTGAAGGTCAGCTCGCCGCGGACCAGGTCGGTGAAGGTGATCGTCTCGTCGGGCATGCGGAAGCGGACGATCGGCTCGCGGCCCTGGGCCTTGTACTCCTCGACCCGGGCGTCGGTGAGGTCGCGGCAGTGGCCGTCGTAGCCGGAGGGCCTGCCGGCGGCGCGGGCGGCCTCGCGGCGGGTGTCCAGCTCCTCCTGGGAGCAGTAGCAGCGGTAGGCGTGGCCGGCCTCGAGGAGCTTGGCGGCGACGTCGGCGTAGACGTCCATGCGCTGCGACTGGCGGTAGGGGGCGTGGGGGCCGCCGATCTCGGGGCCCTCGTCCCAGTCGAAGCCGAGCCAGCGCATCGAGTCGAGGAGCTGGGCGTAGGACTCCTCGGAGTCGCGGGCCGCGTCGGTGTCCTCGATGCGGAAGACCAGCGTGCCCTGGTGGTGCTTGGCGAACGCCCAGTTGAACAGGGCGGTGCGGACCAGGCCCACGTGGGGGTTGCCGGTGGGCGACGGACAGAAACGGACGCGTACTGGGGAACCTGCTGCGCTAGCCACGCTTGACAACCTTGTTGGTGAGAGTGCCGATGCCTTCGATGGTGACGGCGACCTCGTCGCCGACGTTGAGGGGGCCGACGCCGGCCGGGGTGCCCGTGAGGATCACGTCGCCGGGGAGCAGCGTCATCGCCTCGGAGATGTTGACGATCAGGTCCTCGATGGAGTGGATCATCTCGCTGGTACGGGCGAGTTGGCGCTGCTCTCCGTTGACCGTGAGCTGGACGGTGAGGTCGCCGGCGGCGGCGATGTCCAGGTCCGTCTCCACCCAGGGGCCGAGCGGGCAGGAGGTGTCGAAGCCCTTGGCCCGCGCCCACTGCTTCTCCCGCCGCTGGACGTCGCGGGCGGTGACGTCGTTGGCGCAGGTGTAGCCGAAGATCACGTCCTTGACCCGGTCGCGCGGGACCTCACGGCACATCCTGCCGATCACCACGGCCAGTTCGGCCTCGTGGTGCACCTCCTGGGAGAAGGAGGGGTACTGGATGTCGTCGCCGGGGCCGATCACCGAGGTGGCGGGCTTGAAGAAGGCGAACGGGGCGTCGGGCACCTCGTTGCCCATCTCCCTCGCGTGTTCGGCGTAGTTGCGGCCGAAGGCCACCACCTTGTTGGGGAGCACCGGGGGCAGCAGCCTGACCTTGTTCACCGGGACCTTGGTGCCGGAGAGTTCGAAGTCCGTGAACGGGATGCCCTTGATGATGTCCAGGACGAGCTCGTCCTGCTGGTCGCCCTCGACCGCGCCGAAGGCGACGTTCCCGTCGATGGAGAATCTGGCGATGCGCACGGGATTCTTGGCCCCTTGACCTTGACTGAGCTGGCTGGAGTCTGACGCTCCAGGCTAACGCGGCAGGCCGCTCACGCCTCGCGCATGACAGGCGGCGCCCCCCTGGAAGAGGGGGGCGCCGCCTGTGAGCGTGGGCCGGCACAGGACCGGCCGGGGCCCGTGCGCCCTGAGCGTTCCGGGGCCGACGCGCGTACTGGTCGGTGGCGGTACCGGGAAAGGCTGAGGAAAGTGCTAGTTCGCGACGGCGGCCGCGACCGGGATCTCCATGAGGATGGTACGCCTGGGGTTGGCGGTCTGGGCCGGGAGTTCGACGGTGTGCTCCTGGTGGACCGGCGTCTGCAGCTCGGCGGCGCCGTCGAGGTGCGCCAGCGTCGTGCGTCGCGGATTGGCGATCTTGTGGAACATCGTCGTCGTCTTCACTGTTTACTCGAACCTGTCCTGTTCACGGGGCGTCCGACGGGGTCCGGGGACCGTCCGTCGGACGCGGGTTGTCTGTTTTGCCATCCCTGTAAAGCGTCAGGCTAAACATCTGATTCCCCGCCGACCGTCGCGAGGGGCCACGATCACCGTGTGAGTTTGCTCACGAATCGACAGCCAAATGGGTCAATCCGGACCGGCGCACCGCTCCGTCGAAACGGACATTGACCCCCTGAATGCACCATTCCGCTCCTGATCATCGCGACTGGGACACCCTCCCGACTCCCTCGAATCAACCCCATTCACCCCCTTTGCGTGAGATCACTTTCTACACCCGGTGACCCGCCCCTCACACGGCGTCACACAAGTCGCGGCATGACCCGCGGGCCTTGTTGGGGCATCCCGCACTGTGCTGGAATTCCCCGGACCGCCGCAGTTATCGATCCGGCGCACAGGGGGCGCACAAACGCGCCATTGTGGCGGTGAGCAAGGGGAACCCACGCCGGTCACTCACGACCACCACGGGGGCGCATTCAGGGCGCCCCTATGACGCCGACACCGTGTCCCGCCGTTCGCGCGGAGGGGCGCCTGGTCCAGAGGTTGCGACGCTAGTGCAGGGACGTTTCAAGAGGGATGGCAGCGCTTCGGCGGAGCCGGAGCAGCACGGCGGGACTGGTCCCAGGGCCGTCGGCTCCTCGCCCCAGCACGCCCAGAACCAGAGCCAGGCCGCGAACGGTGAAGGCGGCGAACGACCCGGCCGCCCCGGAGCCACACCCGCGGGACCGGCGGGCACTCCCCTCGTCCCGCCGAAGCCCCCGAAGGGGCCCGACGGCCCGGGACCGCGCGTGGCCCTGCGCAACTGGCGCATCTCCACCCGTCTGGTGTCACTGCTCGCACTCCCGGTGGTCGCGGCCACCTCGCTGGGCGCCCTGCGCATCAACCAGTCGATGGACGACATCCAGCAGCTCGACAACATGAAGCTGCTGACGGACATCACCCAGGAGGCCACCGAGCTCGCCGCCGCGCTCCAGGAGGAGCGCGACCAGTCGGCCGGCCCGCTGGCGCACGGCGGCAAGGCCACCGACTTCGGGGTCAAGGGCCACCGCGAGAAGACCGACCGCGCTCGGAAGAACTTCCTCGACAGTTCCGAGGAGATCAACAACGCCAGCCGGGACGGCAGCCTCAAGGGCATCCGCGACAACCTGGTCCAGCTCGCCGGCGACCTGGGCGACCTCGAGAAGATCCGCAACACGGCCTATGTGTCGGAGGACAACTCCACCCAGACCGTCGAGGGGTACCACCGTCTGATCGAGAACCTGATCGACCTCTCCCAGGACATGGCCGAGGCGACCAGCAACCCCGAGATGATCCAGCGCACCCGCGCCCTGGCCTCCTTCTCCGCCGCCAAGGAGTACGCGTCGATCCAGCGCGCGGTCCTCGCCGCGGCGCTGCCCGCCGGCAACACCACCTTCGGCAAGCTCTCCGAGAACGACCGGCTCTACGCCGAGTCGGCGCTGGAGAGCCAGAAGTCCGAGCTGCGCAGCTTCAAGAGCATCTACGGCGAGGACAAGGCCACCGAGCTGCTGCTGCCCATCGAGGACGGCAACGCCACCATCAAGGCCACCGACAAGTACGCGGGCCGTGCCCTGGTGTCGGCCGACGGCCTGGAGTCGATGGCCAAGCGGTCCTACCGGGACTGGCTGGACGACAGCTCCACCAAGATCCAGCAGATGAAGAACGTCGAGCACACGCTGCTCGAGGAGATGGAACAGAAGGCCCGTGAGCTGCGCAGCGCCACCGAGCGCGACGCGATCATCTCCGGTGCGCTGATCCTGATCGTGCTCGGTGTGTCGCTGGTCGGCGCCTTCGTCGTGGCCCGCTCCATGATCCGCTCGCTGCGCCGGCTCGAGGACACCGCGACCAAGGTCGCCCAGGAACGCCTGCCCGAGCTGGTCAAGCAGCTGTCCGAGTCCGACCCGCAGGACGTCGACACGTTCGTGGAGTCGGTCGGTGTGCACTCCCGGGACGAGATCGGCCGGGTGGCCGCGGCCTTCGACGACGTGCACCGCGAGGCGGTCCGACTCGCCGCCGAGCAGGCCCTGCTGCGGGGCAACGTCAACGCGATGTTCACCAACCTCTCGCGCCGCTCCCAGGGCCTGATCCAGCGCCAGCTGTCGCTGATCTCCGAACTGGAGTCCCGCGAGGCCGACCCGGACCAGCTGTCCTCGCTGTTCAAGCTGGACCACCTGGCCACGCGTATGCGCCGGAACGGTGAGAACCTGCTCGTCCTCGCCGGCGAGGAGCCCGGCCGCCGGTGGACCCGCCCGGTCCCGCTGGTCGACGTGCTGCGTGCCGCCGCGTCCGAGGTGGAGCAGTACGAGCGCATCGAGCTGACCGCCGTGCCGACCACCGAAGTGGCCGGCCGCGTCGTCAACGACCTCGTGCACCTGCTCGCCGAGCTGCTGGAGAACGCGACCTCGTTCTCCTCCCCGCAGACCAAGGTCAAGGTCACCGGTCACGCGCTGCCCGACGGCCGGGTGCTGATCGAGATCCACGACACCGGTATCGGTCTGTCGCCGGAGGACCTGGCGGCGATCAACGAGCGGCTCGCCTCGCCGCCCACCGTGGACGTCTCCGTCTCCCGCCGCATGGGTCTGTTCGTGGTCGGCCGGCTGTCGCAGCGGCACGGCATCCGCATCCAGCTGCGCCCGTCCGACTCCGGTGGTACGACCGCGCTGGTCATGCTGCCCGTCGATGTCGCCCAGGGGGGCAAGAAGCCCCAGGGCAAGCCCGGTCAGCCGGGTGCCGGCGGTCCCGCCGCCGCGCAGGCCGCGGCCGGTGCGGCGGCGGCGCGGCGGTCCGCCGGTGGCGGTCAGTCCGGCGCCGGTGCCCTCGGTGGCGGCGCGCCCGGTGGTGGCAGGCTCGCCGCCGGCCAGGGTCCGCGGGCCGCGCTGCCCGGACGGGACGGCCAGGGCCGGCCGGGTGCCCCGGGCGGGGCACGTGGCCCGCAGGGTCAGCCGGGCAGGTCTTCGGCGCCGTCGCTGTTCGAGCAGGGCGGTCCTCCCTCCGCGCAGGGCCAGGGCCGTCCGGCCCCCGCAGGCGCGGGTGCCGGCTACGGCGGTCAGGCTCCGGGCGCCCCGCAGGGGCTGCAGTCCCCGGGGCAGGGCGGAGCACAGGGTCAAGGCGGATCGCAGGGCCAGGACCTGTTCGGCGGCCGGGGTTCCGTGCCGCCGCAGCGGGGCACCGGCAACGCCGAGCGCGGCCGTCGTCCGCAGCTGCCGCCGCGTGGTGGTCCGCGCGCCGAGCTGCCCGGCGGCGACCAGCAGCCGCGGGTGCCCAGCTGGAGCGACGAGAACGCCCAGCCGCCGGTGCCCCGGGCCCCGCTGGACGCCCCGCGCGGGCACGAGGAGCCGGACGTCTCCCGGACGAGCTCCATGCCGCGGTTCGACGACCGCCAGGGCCCCGGCGCGACGGCCGAGATGCCCCGCTTCGACGACCGGCAGAACCCCGGCTCCCCCGCCTCCTACGGCGCCTCCGGTGCCGGCGCTCCGCAGAACACCGGCCAGTACGGCCGGCCCGACGCGAACAACGCCCAGTTCGTCCGCGGCGACATCTACGGCGCTCCCTCGGACCGGTACAACGGACAGAACCCGTCCGACACCGGCCAGTTCGCCGCCCCGCAGGGCTACGACAACGGCTCCGCCGACCGGTACCCGGCTCCGGAGCGGAACGGCGGCGCTCCCGCGCGGCACGCTCTCCCGGAGCGCCCGAACCTCGCGGACCCGGCCTCCACCGGCCAGTTCGAGCGTCCGCAGCCGAACGGACCGCGTGGAGGGGTGGGCCCCGACTTCGGCGCCCAGCGTCCCGCGGCTCCGCAGCAGCAGCCGGGCCGCGGGCCCGCGCCGCAGCGACCCGGCCCTCAGCGGCCCGGCGACGGCCGCGCGCCGGGCGACGCCTGGGCACTGCCGCCGGCGTCCGGCCCCGGTGACGGACGCACCCCCCTCTACGACACCCTGGAGACCAACTGGTTCCACGGTGCCCGGGAACAGGAGCAGGGCAATCCCCCGGCTCCGGCCCAGCGGCCGCAACAGCAGCAGCCGCAGCAGCAACCTCAGCAGCCGCAGGGGCCCACCGGCCCGCAGCGGGCCGTCACCTCCACCTGGCGCAGCTCGCCCAACGACGAGCTGGTCCGGCAGGCCGAACGCGTCCGGCAACCGGCCGCGGGCGGCGTCACCACCTCCGGCCTTCCGCGCCGGGTGCCCAAGGCGAACCTCGTCCCGGGCACGGCTCAGGAGCAGACCCACCAGAGTGGTCCGCAGGTCTCACGCGCGCCCGACGACGTGCGTGGACGGCTGACCAATCTCCGTCGGGGTATCGCACAGGGTCGTCAGGCCGGCTCCACCCAGACCGGCAGCTTCCCTCGACCCACTCACCAGCAGGAGCGTTAGTTGAGCCCGATGAGCCAGGCGGCACAGAACCTCAACTGGTTGATCACCAACTTCGTGGACAACACCCCCGGGGTGTCCCACACCGTCGTCGTGTCCGCCGACGGCCTCCTCCTGGCGCTCTCCGAGGGCTTCCCGCGCGATCGCGCGGACCAGCTCGCGGCCGTGGCCTCGGGACTGACCTCCCTGACGGCCGGCGCCTCCCGCATCTTCGAAGGCGGCAACATCGCACAGACGGTCGTCGAGATGGAGCGGGGCTTCCTCTTCCTCATGTCCGTCTCGGACGGCTCGTCGCTGGCCGTCCTCGCGCACCCCGAGTGCGACATCGGCCTCGTCGGCTACGAGATGGCGCTCCTGGTCGACCGTGCGGGAGCGGTCCTCACCCCGGACCTGCGCGCCGAACTACAGGGAAGTCTGCTCCACTGACCGGCCCCGACACCACCCGTCTCACCAAATCACCGTCCGGCCGCCACAATCCCCCCACCGGCCTCGTCAGACGGCTTGACTGACCGACTTGCTGTCCCGTCCGGAGGACCCATGACCCCGCCCACCGCCTCTCATGATCCGTACGCGGAGCCGTACGAGGACGAGGGCGACCAGCCACTGGTACGTCCGTATGCGATGACCGGTGGCCGGACCAGGCCCCGCTATCAGCTGGCCATCGAGGCACTGATCAGTACGACGGCCGACCCGGCAGCGCTCATGGGGCTCCTCCCGGAGCACCAGCGCATCTGCCATCTGTGCCGTGAGGTGAAGTCGGTCGCCGAGGTGTCGGCGCTTTTGAACATGCCGCTGGGCGTGGCCCGGATCCTGGTGGCGGACCTCGCGGAGGCGGGTCTCGTCGCCGTCCACCAGCCGGGCGGCGACGAGAACACCGGCGCACCGGACGTGACACTGCTCGAAAGGGTGCTCAGTGGACTTCGCAACCTCTAGCGGCGAGGCGGTCTCCGAGAGCCGCGCCACCACTTCCGCGAAGATCGTGGTGGCGGGCGGTTTCGGCGTGGGCAAGACCACGTTCGTCGGCGCCGTCTCGGAGATCAACCCGCTGCGCACCGAGGCCGTCATGACGTCCGCTTCGGCGGGCATCGACGACCTGACCCACACCGGGGACAAGACCACCACCACGGTGGCCATGGACTTCGGCCGCATCACCCTGGACCAGGACCTGATCCTGTACCTCTTCGGCACACCCGGCCAGGACCGCTTCTGGTTCATGTGGGACGACCTCGTCCGCGGCGCCATCGGCGCGGTCGTGCTGGTGGACACCCGCCGGCTGGCCGACTGCTTCCCCGCGGTCGACTACTTCGAGAACAGCGGCCTGCCGTTCGTGGTCGCCCTCAACGGCTTCGACGGACAGCAGCCGTACCAGCCGGAGGAAGTACGCGAAGCGCTGCAGATCGGTCCCGACACCCCGATCATCACCACCGACGCCCGGCACCGCTCGGACGCCAAGAGCGCGCTGATCACCCTGGTCGAGCACGCCCTCATGGCGCGTCTCCGATAGTCAACGCCACAACTACATACGGCAGTTGCCGTAGACGTTCCGGCGCCGGCTGTGTCCTTGGACACGGCCGGCCCCGGTGTTCATAACGTTTCGGCAGAGGAATCGGGTCATGCCGACACTCGACGCGTTCGGCCCGTTCCCCTATGCGCACGAAGGCCCCGCCTTTTGGCGGGGCTCGCTCCGTTTGACCGTTTTATCTGCGGCTTGCATCACGCCGGAACCCCTCCGTCCGCTGTTTGGAGGAGCACTGGTCGGCATGCTGGAATGCCTGAACTGCCCATTGGTCAAAGACGCACTCAGTAGTCGTTGGCATGCTGGGCTCTGAGACACTGCGGCACAACGTTGGTGCCGACCGCCGAGAGGTTGTTGGTCGAGTGAGGCGAAGCACGAGCAGTCCCGAGCCATCGGCCCGGGGCAACTTCACCCCGCCGCCGCGCGCAGCGGCGCCCACCCCCGTGCACGACGCGGAACCGACTGCCCCGCCCGCTCCGAGCGGCGGCCGCTTCTCCCCGCGCAACTGGCGGGTGGCGACCAGACTGAACGCGATCCTGCTCGTACCCGTGCTGGTCGGCCTGGTCATGGGCGGCTTCCAGGTGAAGGGCTCGATCGACACCTGGCAGGAGGCCGAGGACGCGGAGAACACCGCGCGTCTGGTGCAGGCCTCCCTCACCTACGCCGACGCCCTCTACCGCGAGCGGGACCTCACCGCGGCCCCGTTGCTGCAGGGCAAGGGCGAGGACGACCCGGTCGTCGTCAAGGCCCGTGCCGCCACGGACGAGGCGGCCGACGCGTTCGACGCGGCCGCGCAGAACATGCCGTCCAAGCCGGGCCTGCAGCGCCGGCTGGACGTGCTGCGCGAGGCCGAGCCCAAGCTCACGGCGCTGCGCGCCGCCGCGTACACCTCCAAGCTCAAGGGCGTGGAGACCGAAGAGGGCTACGTCCAGGTGGCCAACCCTCTGATGCAGTTCGCCAACGAACTCGGTCTGGGCACCGGCAACATCACCAGCTACGGCCGTACGGTCTACGCGATCTCACTGACCAAGGCGGCGGTGTCGCTGCAGCGGTCCATCGGTACGCACCTGCTGGTGAAGCCCGGACCCACCGACAGCCAGCTCGCCAGCCAGCGCGTCGCGCTCTCCTCCTACGCCTACCTCGAGGGCATCGCCGTCCAGGAGTACATCGGCGGTGGCACCGAGTCCGACAAGACCAAGCTGACCCAGCTCGAGCAGGAGATCAAGGCGGACGGGGCGGAGCAGGCCAAGGAGGCCGCGGCCCAGGATCCGGACTACGTCCCGCCGCCCTCCGACGCGCCCACGATGGTCGCCGAGGTCGCACGCCTCGACTCCACCGACCCGGCCGCCCGCGCCGAGATAGCCGGCCGCGGCATCACCGCCGAGAACTGGTGGGCGCTCAACACCCTCAAGTTCGACGGCTACCGCCAGATCGAGTCGGACCTCGCCGAGACCGCGGTGGACGAGGCGGCCACCATCGCCGGCGACGCGCAGCGCGACGCCTTCGTCACCGGCAGCGTCGTCGTGGTCGCCCTGCTCGCCGCGTTCATCCTGGCCGGCATGGTGGCCCGCCAGATGAGCCGCTCCATGCGCAAGCTGCGCCACGCAGCCTTCGGCATCGCCGAGCAGCGGCTGCCGACGCTGGTCGACCAGCTCTCCCGCACCGACCCCGGCCGGGTCGACACCCGGGTCGCCCCGATCCCGATCACCTCCACGGACGAGATCGGCGAGGTCGCCCGCGCCTTCGACCAGGTCCACCGCGAGGCCGTCCGGCTCGCCGCCGAGCAGGCGCTGCTGCGGGGCAACATCAACGCGATCTTCACCAACCTCTCGCGCCGCAACCAGTCGCTGATCGAGGGTCAGCTGACCCTGCTCACCGGCCTGGAGAACAACGAGGCCGACCCGGACCAGCTGGAGAACCTCTTCAAGCTGGACCACCTGGCCACCCGTATGCGCCGCAACGGCGAGAACCTCCTCGTCCTCGCCGGCGAGGAGCCCGGCCGCCGCTGGGACCAGCCGGTGCCGCTGGTCGACGTGATCCGCGCCGCCTCCTCCGAGGTGGAGCAGTACGAGCGGGTCGAGCTGTCCGGTGTCCCCGAGGCCGAGATCCACGGCCGCGCGGTGACCGACCTCGTGCACCTGCTGGCCGAGCTCCTGGAGAACGCCACGACGTTCTCCTCCCCGCAGACCAAGGTCCGTGTCACCGCGACCCGTCTCCCCGACGGCCGCGTGATGATCGAGATCCACGACAAGGGCATCGGCCTGACCGCCGAGGACTTCGCGGACATCAACCACAAGCTGGCCAACCCGCCGACCGTGGACGCCGCGATCTCGCAGCGCATGGGGCTGTTCGTGGTCGGCCGGCTGTCCGACCGGCACGGCATCCGCGTCCAGCTGCGCCCCTCGGGCGAGCAGGCCGGTACGACCTCGCTGGTCATGCTGCCGGACGCGATCACCCACGGTGGTGGTGGCGAGGCGCAGACCGGCCCCGACGAGTTCACCGTCTCCCAGATCATCCCGGAGCAGAACTACCCGGGCGAGGACTTCAGCCAGCAGCAGCCGATGCGCACCGCGGCGGAACTCGGCTTCGACGACAGCCGCTACGAGGTCCCGGACGACATCCGCGGCCTGGACCCGGTCGGCCGTTCCCGGATGCGCGAGGAGCGGCGGGCGGCCCTGGAGCCGCAGGGCCCGCAGCCCGCGCTGTCCGGACCGGAGCAGCCCGGCACCGACGAGTTCCCCGCCCCGCAGGGCTACGACAACGGCCAGGGGTACGACGGCGACGGACAGGGCTTCGACGGCGGTCCGGCCGGTTACCCGGACCAGCGGCAGCCCGCCGGATACGACCAGCAGGCGTACGGCGACGGGCAGCAGTCCGCGTACGAGGGACAGCAGCAGCCGGCGTACGACGAGTCGTACTACCAGCCGAACGGTGGCTACCCGGACCCCTCCTACGCCGAGCCGGCCCAGGACGACTGGCCGCAGCAGGACGGTTACCAGAACGGCTACCCGGCGCAGTACCCCGCGATCGCCCCGGAGCCGGAGCCCTCCCCGGCCGCTGACGCGAGCACGCAGGACAGCGTAGGCTTCGACCGTCCGGGACCGGCCCCCTCCGCCGCCCACGAACTCACCGACGCCGGACTTCCGCGCCGCGGGTCCACCGCGAGCGGCACCGGCGGAGCGCGGCGGGCGAACCAGGAGCCGACGCTCCCGGCACCGGCTTCCGCTGCGGCTCCGCAGGGCGACGGCGACAACTGGCGTTCGGCGAACGACGAGCGCTGGCAGCAGGCGTCCTCGCTGCGGAAGCCCAAGGCGGGCGGGGTGACCTCATCCGGTCTGCCGCGGCGGGTGCCCAAGGCCAACCTGGTCGAGGGCGCCGCCGAGACCACCCCTCAGGGAGGCCCCCAGGTCTCCCGCGCCCCGGAAGACATCCGGGGCAGGCTGAGCAACCTGCGGCGCGGCGTCCAGCAAGGCCGCAACGCAGGCAGTGAAACGAACGGCCAGGCCACTGGGAATCACCGCAGTGGTCCTGACAGCACCTACAACCAGGAGCGTTAGTGTGAGCCCGATGAGCCAGGCGGCACAGAACCTGAACTGGTTGATCACCAACTTCGTGGACAACACCCCGGGGGTGTCCCACACGGTGGTGGTCTCCGCCGACGGCCTCCTTCTGGCGATGTCCGAAGGATTCCCCCGCGACCGCGCGGACCAGCTCGCGGCCGTGGCCTCCGGGCTGACGTCGCTGACGGCAGGCGCCTCCCGCATCTTCGAGGGTGGCAGCGTGAACCAGACGGTTGTGGAGATGGAGCGGGGATTCCTGTTCATCATGTCCATTTCCGATGGTTCCTCCCTCGCGGTTCTCGCACATCCCGATGCGGACATCGGTCTCATCGGGTACGAGATGGCCCTTCTGGTCGACCGAGCCGGTACGGTCCTGACTCCGGACCTTCGTGCGGAGCTCCAAGGGAGCCTGCTCAACTGACGGACGGACGGTGCGGTTTGGCGTCCCGTGGCCATAAGGTTTCGGGACGCGGCTACCACACGATGGGTGCCAGGCACAGTCGGAGGAGGAGAAAGTGGTAACACCACCAGACGGATCGTCTTCGGGCAACTGGTCGTACGACCCTGCGCAGGGTCACAACGACGGTTCCCAGAACCGGTACGGCTACCCCTCCCCACCGGACCACCGGCAGCCGTACGCGCCGCAGGGCCCCGGCCCTTCGCCGTACGACCAGCCGCACGCGCCGCACATCCAGCCCGTGCAGCCGCAGCGCCGTGCCCCCGAGCCGACGCCCTCCGGGGCGTCGAACAATCCCCTGGTGCGCCCGTACGCGATGACGGGCGGCCGCACCAGGCCGCGGTACCAGCTCGCCATCGAGGCGCTGGTGCACACCACCGCGCAGCCGCACCAGATGCAGGGCCAGCTGCCCGAGCATCAGCGGATCTGCCACCTCTGCCGGGAGATCAAGTCGGTGGCCGAGATCTCGGCCCTGCTGACCATCCCTCTCGGTGTGGCCAGGATTCTCGTCGCCGACTTGGCGGAGGCAGGACTGGTCGCCATCCATCAGCCCGGCGGCGACGAGAGCGCCGGCGGCCAGCCAGACGTGACACTGCTCGAAAGGGTGCTCAGTGGACTTCGCAAGCTCTAGCGGCGGTCCTTCCCGCTCCACCACTTCCGCGAAGATCGTGGTGGCGGGCGGTTTCGGCGTGGGCAAGACCACGTTCGTCGGCGCTGTCTCGGAGATCAATCCCCTGCGCACCGAGGCCGTCATGACGTCTGCTTCGGCGGGCATCGACGACCTGACCCACACCGGGGACAAGACCACCACCACGGTGGCCATGGACTTCGGCCGCATCACCCTGGACCAGGACCTGATCCTGTACCTCTTCGGTACACCCGGCCAGGACCGCTTCTGGTTCATGTGGGACGACCTCGTCCGCGGCGCGATCGGCGCGATCGTTCTCGTCGACACGCGGAGGCTCGCCGACTGCTTCCCCGCGGTCGACTACTTCGAGAACAGCGGCCTGCCGTTCGTCATCGCGCTGAACGGCTTCGACGGCAACCAGCCGTACAACCCGGACGAGGTGCGGGAGGCGCTGCAGATCGGTCCCGACGCCCCGATCATCACCACCGACGCCCGGCACCGCTCGGACGCCAAGAGCGCGCTGATCACCCTGGTCGAGCACGCGCTGATGGCGCGGCTGCGGTAGCCACTCAGCGCCGGGTTGCGCACTGCCCCCTGCGGCCACTGGGCTGCCGGGGGCTGTTGTGTGCCGTGCCCCGCACAGTCGGCTGTCCCGGTGGTGCCACGCGAAGAGGCCCCTCCTTCTTGAGGAAGGAGGGGCCTCTTCGCGTGTGAGGTCAGCGCCAGCTGTGCGGGGCGCGGAAACCCGGCTCGCGTTCGAGGCGGCGCCAGCCGGCCCTGGCGCGGCCGCGGTGGGTCCGGGC